>CADBNQ010000071.1 GCA_902796045.1 uncultured Lachnospiraceae bacterium
ACCAGAGGATTATCTACCACCGGGACTGTATTGGCCATGCATACGCCTGTTGTACAGCCGCCGGCGGCAGCTGCCCGGCTTCCGCTGGCCAGGTCTTCCTTCCAGGTCTGTCCGGGATCTCTGAAGTGGACATGGACATCCACCAGCCCGGGTGCCACAATACAGCCGGAAGCATTGACCGTCTCTGTGGCGGCATCTGCAGAAAAATCTTTCCCATATCCTGCTATCCTGCCATCTCTGATCCACAGATCTGTCCGTTCATCAAAACCATCTGCCGGATTCATCACCCGGCCGTTCCTGATTCTAAGCATGTCTTACTCTCCGCCTGTCTTTAATTCAATACTCTTTTTAAAAGGGTCATTTAAAGCAAAGGTCCCATCCAGGACAAAACGACCGTCCAGGAGGATAGGGATCTCCGTCCGCTCGGTGTTCTCTCCCACTGCCACAGTAAATCCTGCCACGATACGATCCAGCTCCTCATAGGGGATGGTGATATCTGTGTGGCAGTTATAGTAGGCCTTCCTGGGGTCTGTCTTTCTCAATATGGAACATGCATTGTCCCTGGCAATGATCTCCTTCCCATCGGGATTATAGACCGGCACATCCTCACAGTAAGAGTAGCAGGTGTCACCCACGGCAAGATGGGGACCCATCTTCTCAGCGATGAGAACAGGCAGTTTGTTCATGATCCCAAAACGGGAGGCCATGACATAGGCTGTGGTGTTGGTGCCGATGGCAAACTCTCCCATGGGCAGCGTTGGATGGTTGAAAAGAATGTTCTCAAGGATAAAACGCTTTCCTTCTTCAGGGTCCGGGAAATTCCCGCAGGAATAGTCCGTGACCATCCCATCTTCAAACTGCAGACGCAGGTCCTTATAGCACAGTCCCTCCAGATAGACCTCGGTCACATGCAGCAGGCCGCTTGTCCCCTTCAGCCTGGGCGAGGTGAAGATCTCCCCTAAAGGGATGTTGACATCTGCCAGACAATTCTCAAATCTGGTCTGCCGGGAAGGATCTTCAAGGTCTGTCATCCTGACTGTAAGATTGGTCATGTTCCTGCCTCGTCCCATCACTTTCACATAATCAGCCTGATCCAGAAGATCGATCATCTTCTGCTGTATGCCGCGATACTGGTCTTTATCCAGTGTATTGACCTTCCTGATCTCCTCGAAGATCTCAGGAAAGGCCGGTCCGATGGAAGGCATGGGACAGGCCATGATGGAGAAGCTTCTCTCTTCCATGTTCACAAACTCGTTGGTCAGCGTGCTGGCCAGGGTCGTAAAGTCGACAGAGAGCGTCTGCTGGCGTTCACTCAGATGATAGGCCTCCTCTTTGGCCTGAGGCTCGAAGGGGGCCTCTCCAAAGATTTCCAGGACAGCCGGCCCGGCATAGCCTGCAGCCTCCGTTTCAAAGGCTTCGTAAGCCTTTCTCATGCTCTGGAGTTTTCTGTCCATCATCCGTTTGTCCAGCCATACAGCATTGTCAAAGCGGTGGTCATAGTCAAACTGCTCGTTAGGATTGGTAGAAACATATCCCACTCTGATATTCTGGCGTTTGACAAGGCTGGACTGTGCCGCCCTGTATATGACTGGTTTAAGACCCATCCGGTCAAACTGGATGATGGCAGCCCGGATGATCCTCTCAAAGCCTATATTGTAGCGGATATTGACTGTCTCCTTTGCGGACAGGTCAACACCTTTTAAGGCAAATCCCTCTCTGTATCCGTCTGTCAGGGTAAAGGCGATCTCATCAATCTCCTCCTGGGGAAGGCTGTTTAAAAAGTCCGCCATCTTTCTCTCATTGTCAGAGATGTATTCACCGTATGCGTACAGATAGCGGGAATCAGCAAGGTCTGACTTCATGACGATACCTGTCGCAAAATCCAGAGAAGGATCCATCTGTTCCCTGATCCTCCAGCCGATCAGGAGGTCTGCATTATCATGGAAAAACCAGTAGATCGTCTCTCTGACCTTCCGGTAGCTCACATCCCTGCTCTCAAAGAGGCCAAAAATCTCAAGGAAGAGTTCATTGAGGATGGTCATCCTCTTTAAATCCTGTTCGAAGGCATAGAACCTCTCTGATCTAAGCTCCGTATACAGAAAGCTCAGGATCCTGCCGTACTCTTCTCCCAGGGCCGAGACCGCATAGGCCGGGTTGGCATAGGAACTCTCATAGTGGTCCGGCAGAATATCCTGATAGAAGGATGCATTCTCCCGGCGCAGTTCTTCTTCTGTCATGGTCAGGAAATCCCCGTCTCTGACCATCTGGTAACTGGTGGCACACTGGCAGAGAAAGAGGGCTGTCTTACAAAAATAAGCGTTGATGCCGCTGTCAAGAGACGGGCTGCCCAGCAGGCCGATCTCTTTCAGTCGTTCCCGGGTGAGGGTGAACCTCTCCCGGATGTTTGCATTCTCCTTCTGGAATAGTTCTCTGTAATCCATAAGTCTGATTTCCTTTATAGCATGATCAGGGTGATCCCCAAAAAGATGACGATGATATTGAGGACGATCCCTGAAATCTTAAATCTCTGGTTGGTTTTGATATCGTCGTAGCTTAATACGCCCCAGATCACCCCGAAAAAGGCCATCAGGACCAGGAGACAGCCGGCCAGTCCTGCCCTGATGCCAACCTCTCCTCCTGACAGGAAGGCCATGAGCAGAAGGATGATAAAGCCTGCGATCTCAATAAGCCCCATCACAAAGGTGATGATGGCATTGCGCGATACACGTTTATCAGAAAATGTCAAAACACTCCTGGAATTCATAGCTGATCCTTTCTGTGACGAAGCAGTCCCACAGCCAGAAGATAGGCCGTATAGCCCAGCATGCCTCCCACCGTGTTTAAAAACAGGTCATCTACGTCAAAGACTCCGACACGGGTGATCAGCTGCAGAACCTCCATCCCCAGGCTGAACAAAAATGAATATATCAGTATCCGGACCGGTCCGGTTTTTTTCTCTCTATATACAGGGATCAGGAAACCCAGAGGGAAAAAGACGACCAGGTTCCCGATCAGGTTCAATAGGAAAGCACCGGTACTTACACTGTCCCGGTACTTGATAAAGCGGCGGATCTCATCAAACAGCACCAGATTATAGCGGTAGGTGCTGTAGCCGTCTGTCCGCCCCAGACGGTCTGAAAACAAAACAAAATATACAACGGCAGATCCGTAGAGCACTAAAAGCAGAAGGCTGAATCTGCCGATTTCTTTCCTGACATTATCTTTCATCAAAATATGATATGCTTTCTCAGTCCCAGGGCATGCGCACCGCTCACAATAGAAATGACGCCCAGTGAAAGGCCTGCCACGATGCAAATGATGCCTGTCACCAGGCCTGCCGCTCCAATTCCTTTGAGGGAACGAAAGATTTTCTCATTCATAGTTTTTCCTCCTGACTGACACCGTACTCTTCATAGTAGGCATCGATTGCTTCCTTAAGCCGGTCATCGATGATGACCTGTCCTTTGTATGGTTTATTATACAGGTGTTCTACCACCTCTGCCATGGTCACGATCGCTGTGGTCTTCAGTCCGTAAAGGTCGCTGATCTCGGCAAGAGCACTCTTCTCCCCCTGCCCGCGTTCCATCCGGTCCACCGATACGACCAGGCCGAGCACGTCCACATCTCCCTGGGCTCTGACAATGGGAAGGGTCTCCTTGATGGATGTGCCTGCTGTGGTGACATCTTCTATGATGACAACCCGGTCCCCGTCCTGGATGGGGCTTCCCAGCAAGATGCCCTTATCCCCGTGATCTTTGATCTCCTTGCGGTTGCTGCAGTAACGGATCTCTTTGCCATAGTCTTCATGGATGGCAATAGATGCGGCAACACTAAGAGGGATCCCCTTGTAGGCCGGCCCAAACAGGATATCAAAATCCAGCCCGAAGCAGTCATGGATGGCCTTTGCATAGTAGCCGCCCAGTCTTCTCAGCTGAGACCCGGTCCGGTAGAATCCGGTGTTGACAAAAAAGGGAGTCTTCCTGCCGCTCTTGGTCACAAAATCACCGAACTTCAGCACATTGCAATCGATCATAAACTCTATAAACTCTTTCTTATACTGTTCCATCAAGTGCCCCCTCCTGCATCATATTCTGTGCTAAATTATCTTTCATCGCCGGGGTCGGCCGGACTTGCCGCGTCATAGATTGAGTTTATCAGACAGGGCAATCTTTGTAAAGGGTCAGATACAGCCGATCAGCTCATTGATATCGCTGATATGATAGTTCTTCATGTACGTCTCTATCCCCTGCAACACCTTCATGGTGGCGCAGGGATCATGAAAATTGGCCGTTCCGACCGCTACCATACTGGCGCCGGCCATGATCAGTTCTATGGCATCTTCCCCGGTCATGACGCCTCCCATGCCGATGATAGGAAGCGGGCATGCCTTATGGACCTGGTAAATCATCCTCACCGCAACCGGCCTGATGGCCGGTCCTGAGAGGCCGCCGGTCCGGTTGGCCAGGACAAACTGTCTCCGGTGGATATCAATCTTCATGCCTGTGATGGTGTTGATCAGCGAGAGAGCATCTGCTCCTCCTGCCTCAGCGGCCCTGGCCATCTCCGTGATGTCCGTGACATTGGGAGAAAGCTTCATCACCACTGGCTGTCTGGCAATCTCCTTGACTGCCTTTGTGATATGAAAGAGGGCTTCGGGTTTCTGTCCGAACGCAATCCCTCCCTCCTTGACATTGGGGCAGGACACATTGATCTCCAGAAGATCCACCGGCTCCCCGGAGAGTCTCTCCACCACCTCGAGATACTCTTTCTCACTGTGGCCGCAGACATTGACGATGATGGATGCCCCCTTTTCCTTCAGATGGGGGATGTCCCTCCTGCAAAAGAGCTCTATGCCAGGATTCTGCAGGCCCACTGCGTTGAGCATGCCTCCGTAGGTCTCCGCGATCCGCGGAGTGGGATTGCCCTCCCAGGGCTGGCTGGCCACACCCTTTGTGGTCACAGCCCCAAGGGCTGCAAGGTCGACAAACTCTTCGAACTCTGCTCCGGAACCGAAGGTCCCGGACGCTGTCGTCACCGGGTTCTTAAAGGTGACACCTGCTATATTTACTGCTAATTTCATGAGAAATCCACCTCCCCGGCATCAAAGACCGGCCCGTCCTTGCAGACCCGCCGGTTATGGACGTTCGTGTGATGGTCCTTATGCTTCACTTTGGTGATACAGCCCAGGCAGGCACCGATCCCGCAGGCCATCCTCTCTTCCAGAGAGATCCTGGCTTTTATGCCCCGGTCCAGCGCGTAGGCGCTGACAGCCTTCAGCATGGGCATGGGTCCGCAGGCGTAGATGATCTCACCCTCAAGCTTCTGCTCTCTGATCAGATCCAGGACCGTACCCTGGCAGCCATAGTGTCCGTCCTCTGTGGCCACAGCCACCCTCAGGCTGCCCAGTGCCGGATCTGCCCGGCCTGCCAGCCTGTCAAAATCATCTTTTAAGAAAAGGGCATCCTTATAGCCGAGGACAGCAATCTTCTCTCCCGGCAGTCTCCTGGCAAGTTCCAGAAGCGGCGGTATGCCTATGCCTCCTCCGATCAGCAGTACTTTTTCGGTATTGCGGGCAGGGGCATCCTCTGGGGAGATAAAACCGTTGCCAAGAGGACCCACTGCCTCCAGACTGTCTCCGGCCTTCAGATGTGAGAACTCCCTCGTCCCGGCCCCTGCTGTCCGGTAGACCAGGCGGAGGCTCCCTTCCCGGGCATCCGCCTCACAGATGCTGATCGGCCGGGGCAGCAGCCTTGCAGCGCTCCGGCAGTACAGATCAACAAACTGGCCGGGGACTGCCAGACGGGCCGCCTCCGGAAATGACAGAACAAGGTCATAGATGCCGTCAGCAATCATCTTCTGGCTCAATACCATGGCCGTACCTTTTATCATCGTCATCATCCTCTCTCCTTTCCTGTACAAATCAGACTTCAAAGCATGTTTAATCTATGAGGAAAAAGTATACTGCTACTGCCAGACCGAGAACGATCCTGTATATACCAAAGGCTTTGAAATCGTTGTTCCTGATATAGCTGAGCAGGAACTTGATGGCCAGGACAGATACCACAAAGGCCACGACCATGCCGGTCAGCAGGTAGACGATCTCACTCCCGCTGTAATCCAGTCCGTATTTGACGATCTTTAAAAAGCTGGCCCCGAACATGACCGGTATGGACAGGAAGAAAGAGTATTCCGCTGCCACAAAACGCGATGTGCCAAGGATCATGGCTCCTAATATGGTCGAGCCGGACCTTGATGTGCCGGGGATCAGTGACAGCAGCTGAAAGCATCCGATCAGGATAGCGGTCTTATAGCTGAGCTCAGTCAGATCATTGGTGGTCGGAGTCCTGTTTTTGTTGATATTCTCCACAACGATAAAGAGGATACCGTAAAGGATCAGGGTGAAAGCAACCGTCTGGGGATTGTAGAACAGATCATCGATGTCATCGTCGAAGAGGATGCCGATCACCCCCGCCGGCACGCAGCCGATGATCACTTTTCCCCACAGGGAGAGGGTTTCTTTTCTCTCCCTGGGGCTCTTTCCCGGACTGAAG
>CADBNQ010000072.1 GCA_902796045.1 uncultured Lachnospiraceae bacterium
AGGTGGAAGTGCAGCGATGCATGGAGCTGACCGCTACTAATCGGTCGAGAGCTTGACCAGAAGTCATCTGGATAAGGCTTGCTTTCGAGGGAAAAATCTGGTATAATGTGTGCAGTTTTGAAGGTACATGGATCATTTGAATATGGTATGCACGAGTGGCTCAGTGGTGGAGTATCGCCTTGCCAAGGCGAGGGTCGCGGGTTCGAATCCCGTCTCGTGCTCTAAAGGGAGAATCACTGGTATAGTGATTCTCCTTTTTTCCTTTTACAAAAGATTGCTCGAGATATAAGATCTTAAGATGTTACTTGATTATCTTATAGGAACTATCGTATTATTATAGTAAAGGACAAAGTGAAAGGAGGTTTCATTATGCCTATACTAGCTGCATTTGCAGTCCCGCATCCCCCTATGATCGTTCCTGAGGTGGGCCGGGGCAGTCAGGCTCAGGTTGAGAAGACGATCTCTGCCTACAGGCAGGTCGCGCAGCAGATTGCTGACCTGAAGCCTGATACGATTCTGATATCCAGCCCTCATGCCACTATGTATATGGATTATTTTCATATTTCAAAAGGTGAGAGTGCCAGGGGATCTTTTGCGGATTTCAGGGCACCTCAGGTGGTTTTTAATGAAAAGTATGATACAAAACTTGTCGGGATGATCGAGTATCTGGCAGAGACCAGAGACTTTCCCGCCGGAACACTGGGAGAGAGGGAACGCCGCCTTGATCATGGAACCATGGTCCCTCTTTATTTTATCAGACAGAAGTACCAGGGTGGAAAGCTGGTAAGGATCGGCCTGTCCGGCCTTCCTCTCAGCAGCCACTATGAACTGGGCCGGATCATAAAAGAGGCGGTAGATCAGACTGGAAGCAGGGCTGTCTTTATAGCCAGCGGAGATCTTTCCCACAAGCTTCAGGACTACGGTCCCTATGGTTTTGCCCCGGAGGGGCCTGACTATGATGCCAGGATTATGGATGTTCTCGGGAGAGGAGCCTTTGGAGAACTATTTGATTTCTCTGACAGTTTCTGTGAGAAGGCTGCTGAGTGCGGACACAGGTCTTTCGTGATTATGGCCGGCGCGATGGACGGACAGAAGGTCAAGGCAGAAGAACTGTCACATGAGGACGTGACAGGCGTAGGTTACGGAATCTGTACTTTTTATCCCGAAGAAGATGATCCGGACCGTTGTTTTTTGAATATCTACATGGACAGGCAGCAGGAGCAGCTTCAAAAGCAGAGAGAAGAGGAAGATGCCTATGTCACTCTTGCCCGCCAGTCTCTGGAAAGCTACATCCTTCATAAAAAAACAATACAGGTGCCAAAAGATCTCCCGAAGGACCTGACAGGCCGCAGAGCAGGGGCCTTTGTCTCTATCCATGAACATGGAAAGCTCCGTGGCTGTATCGGAACCATCCTTCCCACCAGGAGCAGTCTGGCCCAGGAGATCATCCACAATGCCATCAGTGCCTCTACCAGGGATCCGCGTTTTTCACCTATTACACCGGAGGAGCTTCCCTGGCTTGAACTCAATGTGGATGTGCTCGGGGAACCGGAGAAGATTGATTCCCCTGACCAGCTGGATGTGAAGCGTTACGGAGTGATCGTAAGCTGCGGAAGGAAAAGAGGCCTGCTTCTGCCCGATCTGGATGGTGTCGACACGGTGGAACAGCAGATAGAGATTGCTATGAGCAAAGGCGGTATATCTGAGCACGACCCATACACTTTGGAACGGTTTGAAGTGATCAGGCATCGTTAATCTACCCATGTTACTTTTCAGAGTGTTAAGCCGGGACTATATAAAAAGGAGAATGAAGGAATGGCTGTATGTAAGGTATGTTTCCGGCATTGCAGGCTGGAGGAAGGAGAGACCGGTTTTTGCGGAGCCAGAGTCTGTAAAGGGGGAGAGGTCATTGCTGATAATTACGGACGGATCACGGCCCTGGCACTTGACCCGATAGAGAAGAAGCCCTTAAACCGCTTTTACCCGGGCAGACGGATCTTGTCTGTGGGAAGCTATGGATGCAATCTGCGCTGTCCCTTTTGCCAGAACTATGAGATATCATGGTCAGAGGAGGCCGTGTCATTCAGGGACAGGGCGGACCAGTTTTCTCCCGGGGAGCTGGCAGCTGCAGCCGCAGGCTGCCGGAACAGGGGGAATATCGGCCTGGCCTTCACCTACAATGAGCCGCTGGTCGGCTATGAATTTGTCCGGGATACGGCAAGGCTGGTGCACGAAGAAGGGATGAAGAATGTTCTCGTGACCAATGGCACGGCAGACCTGTCAGTGCTTGAGGAGATCCTCCCCTATGTGGATGCCATGAATATTGACCTGAAAGGGTTTTCAGACAGCTATTACCGAGATGTGCTTGGAGGAAACCGCCGGATGGTGATGGATTTTATTGAAGAGGCAGTAAAAGACTGTCATGTGGAGCTGACCATGCTGATCATTCCGGGTGAGAATGATTCAGAGGAGGAGATGAAGGAGGTCTCCGGCTGGATTGCGGGGCTGAAAGGCCCGGACGGATCTCCTGTTGGGAAAGACGTTCCCCTTCACATTTCCCGCTTTTTTCCCAGATTCCACATGACAGACAGGGAGCCCACGGATGTGGGACTGATTTATCATCTGGCAGACCTGGCCAGGGAGAGACTTCACTATGTCTATACGGGAAACTGTTAGAATCTCAATCTGTCCTCTGTGCCATTGATCACTCTGCCAGGAGTCTAAAAGCTGCGTGACAAAAGAGAAGAGGTATGATAAGATTAAATCTCAGAGCTTAAGAGAATACAATATAAGGAAGGAATAAACATATGTCTTTATTAACTGATTGGAGAGAGTTTGCTTACAGTCACGATGACAGAACAAAAGAAGGCCAGAATTTTTGGGTAGACTATTTCAGACAGGAGAAGGAAGTCTATAAGGACATCCTTTCCCATCCTGACGAGGTGGTTTCCGGAACAGTGGCTGAGCTTGCCGGGAAGTATGAGATGGAGCTGCCCTATTTTGTGGGTTACCTTGACGGGATCAATGACAGCTTAAAGACCCCAAACCCCATCGATGAGATGGATGAGAACACGGTGGTATCTCTGGATTATGATAAGGAGATCCTCTATAAGAATATGGTAGGCTGCAAGGCGGAGTGGCTTTATAATCTTCCCGAGTGGGACGACCTGATCAGTCCTGAGAGGAGGAAAGAACTTTATCTTGAACAGAAGAAATCAGGCACAGTCGTAAAGCCGCCTAAGGTAGGGCGCAATGACCCCTGTCCCTGCGGCAGCGGGAAGAAGTATAAGAAGTGCTGCGGGCGCAGCTGATAAGAGATTGAGGCCCCTGACGGGTGCAGTTATCCGACGGATGAGCCTTGAGTAAAGACAGGAGAATGAAATGGATAGTAAAAAAAATGTATATATCATAGGACATAAGAATCCTGATACCGACAGCATCTGTTCTGCTATCTCCTATGCGTATCTGAAAAATGAGCTGACCCACCGTGACGGAGGGGACTACAGCTATATTCCGGCAAGAGCCGGACATGTCAATGAAGAATCACAGTTTGTCCTGAAGTATTTTGATATTCCATCCCCATCTTATATCTCTGATATACGACCTCAGGTTACGGATATTGAGATTCGGTATATAGAAGGGATTCCTGAAGAACTGTCCCTCAAGAAAGCCTGGGATCTCATGAGAGAGGCGAGGATCGTTTCTCTCCCCATCCTTGAAGGGGAGAAGCTGAAGGGAATCATTACTGTAGGAGACATCGCTTATTCTGATATGGATGTCTACGACAATATGACCCTGTCCAAAGCCAGGACCAGTTTTAAGAATATCGTGGAAACCATAGATGGTGAGATGATCATCGGAGAGCCGGAGGGGTATTTTGAAGAGGGTCATGTCCTCATCGCCGCAGCCAATCCCGATATGATGGAAGGATATATTGAGCCCATGGATATGGTGATCCTGGGTGACCGATACGAATCACAGCTGTGTGCCATCGAGATGGATGCCCAGTGTATTGTCGTCTGTACCGGCGCTGCTGTTTCCAAGACCATCCGAAAACTGGCCAGGGAACATGGATGCCGCATCATTGTCAGCCCCTATGATACCTACACTGTCACCCGCCTGATCAACCACAGCATGCCGGTGCGCTATTTTATGACCAGCCAGGGCCTGACGACTTTCAGGCCTACTGACTTCGTGGATGATATTCAGAAAGTGATGGCCAAGAAGCGTTTCCGTGATTTCCCCATTGTGGATATGCAGGGCAACTATAAGGGGCTGATCTCCAGGCGGAACCTGCTGGATCTGGAGAGGAAGAAGCGGATCCTGGTGGATCACAATGAGAAGACCCAGGCAGTGGACGGCTTCGAGGAGGCTGAGATTCTTGAGATCATTGACCACCACAGACTGGGCAATATCGAGACTGCTTCCCCCCTCTTTTTCCGCAACCAGCCCGTGGGATGTACCTGTACTATCGTGACGCAGATCTTCATGGAGAACAACATTGATATCCCTCCCAAGATCGCCGGCCTCATGTGCTCGGCCATCCTTTCTGATACCCTGATGTTCCGGTCGCCCACCTGCACAGGGATCGACCGGCTGACTGCAGAGAAGCTGGCCTCCATCGCCGACATAGATATCGAATCGTATGCCAGGAAGATGTTTGACGCTGGAAGCAATCTCCGGTCAAAATCCGCCAAGGAGATCTTCTATCAGGATTTCGAGAAGTTCAGTGACAAGAATATCAATTTCGGCGTAGGGCAGATCAGTTCCATGAACAAGGAAGAACTGCTGGCCTGTACCGATAAGCTGCTGCCATATATGGAAGAGGTGAGATCCAGCTATGGTCTGGACATGCTTTTCTTTATGATGACGGATATCCTGACGGAAACCACCCAGCTTCTCATGGTGGGAGACCACTGCCAGGATGTTGTGGATGCGGCTTTTGGTGTCAGCTCCGGAGAGCATTCGGCTGAGCTTAAAGGGGTCGTTTCCAGGAAGAAGCAGCTGATTCCTGCGCTTTTAAGCAATCTGGACAAGGTCTGATGTCATGCAGATTGTGCGGCTATAAGTTTTGCCTTTCAAATGAAATATTTGTTCCGTATTAACATAATATGTATCGCTTTTCTATAAAATGGACAAGATTTTCCTTGCCATTAACATGATATTATTTTTAAAATAATGTATTATGTTATTGTAATCCCCTAAGTTAAAGGTTAGTATTAAACGGAGATGTCCACAACGAGTTTTGCCCCTCGATGTGGACATTTTCTGCTTTATAGATAGAAGGAGACTCCTATGCTGACATATAGCGATCATAAAGTGAAGACTTCTGTACGCAAGCTTGTGGAGTTCCTTTTAAGAAGCGGCGACATCATCACAGGGGCCGCAGTCAGGACAGATATGACAGCCATGCTGGAGGGAAGCCGCCTGCATCGGAAGATCCAGAAAGCGCAGGATGCCGCCTACAGGAGTGAACTGCCCCTGTCCATGACCTGGCACCGCCTCTCCCCGGGTCTTGGGGAAGAATATGACCTGGTCATAGAAGGAAGGGCTGACGGGGTCGTCTTTCATAAGGAACCCCCTTCTCTGATGATCGATGAGATAAAATGTCTTTATCGGGATGTCCTTTTGATTGAGGAAGCGGATCCTCTGCACCTGGCCCAGGCAAAGTGCTACGCCTACATGTACGGAAGGGACAAGGGACTAGAGGAAGTGACTGTCCGGATCACCTACTGCAATATCGAGACAGAGGAGATCAGGCAGCTCTATGAGCAGATCAGCATGGACCAGCTGGAAGAGTGGTTCATGGGCCTGGTCGATGCCTGTGTTCTCTGGGCGGATTATCTGGTGGATGCCAGGGGCAGAATGAGGGACAGTGTGGAAAAAATGACCTTCCCTTTTACCTATCGTCCTGGGCAGAAGAAGATGACCGCTCTGGTCTATCATAGTATTGAGGAGCCAAGGCACCTCTTTCTTCAGGCACCGACAGGAACCGGTAAGACCATCTCCGCCCTGTATCCTTCCCTGAAGCAGTTAGGGGAAGGAAAGGCAGAGACCATTTTTTATCTGACAGCAAAGACTATCACAAGGACAGTGGCTGAGGATACCCTTGCCATGCTCTCCCGAAAAGGACTGCAGATGCACAGTGTGACCATCTCTGCCAGAGACAGGATCTGCATTATGAAAGAGGAGGCAGAGGAAGAAGCCG
>CADBNQ010000073.1 GCA_902796045.1 uncultured Lachnospiraceae bacterium
CCGGCGGATCGCAGAGTTGCGCAGAAGAAGACACCTACGGTGTCGCGCAACTCGCGCGAAATCGCTGAGGCGATTTCGATTGACTTATACGGTATATTCTCGGGTATGTCCTGAAGCTGGAAGGCCTGCTTCTGCTCCTTCCCTGTGTGACAGCTCTCTGCTATCATGAGGTTCAGGGCTGGTCCTACCTGACGGTGGCTGTGATTAGTGCTGTGCTGGGATTTCTGTCCACCATTAAGAAACCTTCCAGCACTGTTTTTTATCTGAAAGAAGGCTGCGTCGCAACTGCTTTAAGCTGGATCCTGCTGAGTGTCTTCGGCTGCCTGCCGCTGATGCTGACAGGCGAGATCCCTTTCTTTGTGGGCGCTTTTGAGGCCCTTACCCAGGCTTCCTTTCAGGTGGGGTCCATCATTACCACTACAGGCTTTTCGACCGTTGATTTTGATACCTGGTCACAGAGCTGCCGGGCGATTCTTGTTCTCCTGATGTTTGTCGGAGCCTGTGCAGGAAGTACGGGCGGAGGCATCAAGGTATCCAGGGTCGTAGTCATGGCCAAGACTGTGAAAAAAGAGCTGAATTCCTTTATTCATCCCAAGAGCATTAAGAAGATCCGGATCGATGGCAGCCTGATAGAACATGAAGTCTTAAGATCAGTGAATGTATATCTGATCACCTACCTGGCCATCTTTCTGCTATCGGTTTTTCTGGTGACTCTGGAAGGGCATGATCTGGTCACGGATTTTACAGCTGTTGCTTCCACCTACAACAATATCGGGCCCGGACTGGGACTGGTCGGCCCGGCCCGGAATTTTGGCTTCTTTTCACCATTTTCCAAATGTGTCCTGATATTTGACATGCTGGCCAGAAGGCTTGAACTGTTTCCGCTGCTGATCCTGTTCCATCCCGGCCTCTGGAAGGAAGTTTTTAAGCAGAAAAAGAAGTCGAGGCAATGGTATAAGACTTAGAAAGAGATTATAAGACTATGAGGTATCGGCTTTTAGATGAGATACGTGGAGCGACTCTTGTCAGTATGCTTCTCTATCACGCCTGCTGGGATCTGGTACATATCTTTCAGGTGAAGGCACCCTGGTACGAATCCCGGGGGGCCTTTTACTGGCAGCAAAGTATATGCTGGACCTTTATTTTTTTGTCCGGATTCTGCTGGCATTTATCGAAAAATCAGCTTAAACATGCTCTGACCATCTTTCTCGGAGGCGCTGTGATCACAGGGGTGACCCTTTTGTTTGCGCCGGAGGCCAAGGTGGTTTTCGGGATTCTGACCTTCCTTGGGAGTGCATCTTTTATAGTTATTTTGTTAAATAACATACTGAAATATCTAAATCCTCCAGCTGGATTTTTCTTGAGCATGCTTCTGTTCGGACTGACATACCCGGCCGGTGCAGGGGTCATAGGCATACCAGGCCTCTTTTCAGCGCCCCTTCCACGGTTTCTGTACCGGAATCTATTTACAACATACCTTGGTTTTCGCAGTCCCGGTTTTTTTTCTACAGACTATTTTCCTGTAATCCCATGGCTATTTATGTATATAGCAGGATATTATCTGTATCTTTGGATGAAAGAAAGAGACCAGCTGAAGATTTTTGACAGGTCGCTCTGTCCGCCCCTGGGTTTCTTAGGCAGACATTCCTTCCTGATCTACATGATCCACCAGCCTCTTTTATATGGGCTCCTGGCCTTATTCTTCATTGACTTTTAAAGGTGGGTCTGCTATCTTATCAAAAGTAGAGTTATGGAGATGTACCCAAGTGGCTGAAGGGTCCGCACTCGAAATGCGGTAGGTCGGCTTATACCGGCGCGAGGGTTCAAATCCCTCCATCTCCGCTTATGAAAGACCGGGCTTCTGTCAGGAAGTCCGGTCTTTATCTCATAGACAGCTCAGGTTTTATGAGATAGTATGACGCAGACTCACGCGATAGGAATGATTTATTATGGATAAACTGGTGATCGGCATCCTGGCCCATGTGGATGCGGGCAAGACTACGCTGTCGGAAGCGATGATGTATCTGTCCGGTCTGATCCGCAAACCGGGCAGGGTGGACCACGGTGATACTTTTCTGGATAATTTTGCTCTGGAGCGTGCCAGAGGGATCACGATCTTCTCCAAGCAGGCTGTCTTTCAGACCGGAGATAAGGAGGTAACACTCCTTGACACTCCCGGACACGCAGACTTTTCCGCCGAGATGGAAAGGACGCTCTCTGTTCTTGACTATGCTGTCCTTGTGATCAGCGGTCCGGACGGTGTCCAGGGGCATAC
>CADBNQ010000074.1 GCA_902796045.1 uncultured Lachnospiraceae bacterium
ACACAACTCATTTGCGCATCCCGCCCACTGATCAGGTTCTTCTTCCATTAGCTTATCATCAACCCAGCCGCACTGCGGGCATGTTTCAAATGAACCTTCATCAGAAAACTTGTACTTTCCACAGACCGGACACATATGCTCTAAAGGAGTATATGTGTCTTCCTGATAATCATACGTTGGAGTCTCTGCAATCCGTTTTTCAAATAACTGTTTGTATTCCGTTAAAGACTCTTTATTTGTTCCGTTTGCCAGGTCTGGGGTTAATGTTTGCGCCACATCACATTTCCAGCCGCAGTGGGGACACTGAATATAATCATAGATTTCTATATCTGATTCATCAAGGGCCGAGAAATGAAACTCGCCGCAAACGGGACAATCCATTTCCTGATAATTATTTATATCAATCATTATTTGGCCTTTCCTTTCTTCTCACTGAGATAATAGCTGTATCCTTTTGCCGGCTTAAAATATGTAACCACATACAAGACTCCCTCGAATCCATCTATCCGCATGATCGCCTTTTTTCCATATTGTCGTTACCCTGCCGATGTCAATTTACAGAACATACTGCATGACCAGTCCCGCAATCTCACAGATAACCAATGCCAGTCCCTCTCCGATAAAAAAGCCCTTGATATGGAACCAGTAATCGTGATAGTCACTGAGCATGTCCTCTGTGCCCTTGAACACAAAATGGGGATCATGACAAAACCATATGATATCAAGCACGACCGCGTCCCATAGGTTCACGACCGTCCACAGCAGAAAGCCATAGCCAAAGGCCTGCTGAAATGTCGTATAGACGTTAATGTATCGCAGAATCAGGCTGAGGACGACAACGAACAGAAAGCACACGACGAGCTTCGCTGCCAGCTTGTTCTTCTGCGTGGGGATCATGTCTTTGTATTCCTCGAGCGACTTGACGCGCTCCTGTATCCTCGGTGGATAGTTGTAGAGAGTCTTGATCGGCTCCCGGGACATGAGATAAACCATCAAGGTGAAAACAATGCACAGGACGATGCTCTCAATTGCTATGATCATGCTGATTCTCCTTTTGACAAAGCGGGCCCGATCTCACGCGGATATGCTGACTTCTTTTTGAAGAACAGCGCCAAAGCTATACAAGATTGCAATTCCAATCACAAAAGGAATAGCCAGCAAAAATGCTGTCGATACCGGAGCACTGTAACCTGCATATTTGATTCCCCATAACATGGAACAGTAGTTCCATGTTACGACCGCACACATGATATCGGAAAGCAATACGGCCAGAACCCAAAAGCAGACAGACAGCTTTTTCATACGAAATATACCTCTGCTCAGTGTTACAACACCATCAGCAGCGTCCCTGCTCCGATCAGTGCACAGCCTATCAGGGACTTTGCCGTAAACTCCTCATGCAGGAATACGAAAGCCAGCACCAGCGTGATGATCACTCTCAGCTTGTCGATGGGCACGACCTTGGATGCTTCCCCAACCTGCAATGCCTTGTAGTAGCAGAGCCACGACGCACCGGTTGCCAGCCCGGACAGGATCAGGAAGATCCAACTCTTCTGGCTGATGGACTTGAGTCCGCCCTGCGTGTTCGTCAGGAATACCATTCCCCATGCCATGATCACAACAACGACGGTGCGGATGGCCGTCGCCAGATTGGAATTAACACCCTCAATGCCAACCTTTGCCAGAATAGATGTTAGCGCGGCAAATACCGCCGAACCTAACGCAAACCAGAACCACATAATCGTCACTTCCTTACAGCCAATCGGCCACTTTCTGTTTTGACTTCTTTGCCTGAGAACCCTTGATGGCAAGACCATTCTTCTGGACCTCCGCACCAGGGCATAGTCTCTTCACATCAGAAACCATGCTTGCCAGTCCGGAACCTTCATGTGTGCTGATGACTCGGATGGTCTTTCCCGCAAAATCCAGTCCGGTCAGTGCAGTTTCCATCTCCGGAGCATAGGTACCCCAGTAAATCGGGCTCATGACGAAAATAGTGTCATAAGCCGAGATGTCGGTGAGTTTCTCTTTGATCGGCGCATTGCCGATGCGCTGCTTTGCCTCCTGAATACAGGTGTTGTAGTCCTTCGCATAAGGCACGGCAGGCTCTACCTTGAACATATCTGCGCCGGTCAGCTCCTGTACGTACTCAGCAACGATCTCAGTGTTGCCCTTGTCGATGTAGCCGACAGCATAGTTTTCATCTGCCCTGCTGAAATAGATGATCAGGCTTTTACTCATTTCCTTATATACCTCCCGTCCTCTTCATTATCCTCAATACCAATAAACCGCTCCACCGTCATGTGAAGATCATATTTCTCCCGGAGCGCGGCGATGGTTGCCATCATGGGAGAAGCGTGATGTACATCAATAGCGGCCTGATCCGTCCAGCTGTCAATCAGCAATATGGTTTCCGGATTATCAAGCGGCTTGTAATATTCATAGCGCAGATTACCAGCCTCAGCCCTGATGGCTGCAACCGTACCGCTGGTAGTCATTTCTTCGGCAAACTTACAGGCAGCACCGCCTTTACCGATATAGCGTAGATTTAATGTGATCATTCCGTCACCTCATATCCCTCAGAACTCAGTGCATCCATTACCCGGTCGAAGTTCTCGGTTTTCACTAGAATGTAGTCCGTGTTGTAGGTGGACACAGCGAAAATCCCTATCTGATTCTCTGCAAGTATGAATTTTCATCTCCGATGACTGCAAGAAGATGACACCGGACTTTCAG
>CADBNQ010000075.1 GCA_902796045.1 uncultured Lachnospiraceae bacterium
CCTGGTCATCAGCCTTGTCGAGCCTGACAGTCAACGGAGTCCTCTCGCTCATCGGCAGCTCCTGTTCATCGAGAATCATATCAGGGGTAACTTTTTCCAGACCGGCAGGTACGCCCTCGGGGAGAATGATACGATCCCCTTTGATTTCAGCAACACAATAATCGTCTCCCAGAAGAGGACCAGTGTATTTGCCATCCCGGACAAAAGACCGCATGGCATCTGTCATCAGCCGCGTGTCACTGTCAAGATTCTGTTTCAGAAAACTATCTACACTCTCTGTCTCCTTCTCTATATTATTGAAGAGATCAGCAACACAGGCTGCTTTGAAAGATTGCCTGTCACTGCTCACAGAATGATGAATGGTGATCCCTGACCAGTTCAGTATAAAGCCGGATATAAGAAGCAGACAGACCATAATGATACAGGCTGTAGCCGTTTTGCGGATATTCCCTTTCATACTCTTTCCCCTTTCTGGCATATCTCATTCAGATGGGAGAAAACTCCCTTGGACGCACGCTGTATTATTCTTCCCTGATTTTACCATAAACCGGCTTCCCGGTAAACTGCCGTTTTCCGCTGGATTAATAGCGAGAACAGTGTATAATAACAAGAGGATGCAGGCTGAACTCGACAGAGTTGACCCGAATCCGGCGCAAGGAACGAAGAGACGTTCTTGATTTAGATTATGAGGTAAAAATAATGTTGACAGAAGAAATCAGACAGGAGCTGTTTCAGCTCCAGGACAAACAATACCGGGACTTTCAGTTAAAGCTAATCCCGACAGTGGATGAGGATCTGGTCATCGGTGTGAGGACCCCGGCACTCAGGAAATATGCTAAACAGCTGCTAAAGAAAGATGACATCGAGGACTTTCTGGAGGATGTGCCCCACAAATACTTTGATGAAAACCAGCTCCACGCTTTCATTGTCTCAGAAATAAAAGATTATGATCTGTGTATGGAAAGAGTCAATCATTTCCTTCCCTATATAGACAACTGGGCAACCTGTGATCAGATGTCTCCGGTAATCTTTAAGAAGAACCGGGAAAAACTGCCGGAGATGATAGAAGCATGGCTGGGTTCGGATCAGACATACACAGTCAGATTTGGCATAGGTATGCTGATGGCGCATTTTCTTGATGAGAACTTTGACAAGAGATATCCGGAGATGGCTGCAGGGATTAGATCAGAGGAATACTACATCAACATGATGATAGCATGGTACTTTGCCACTGCCCTGGCAAAACAATATGAGGAAGCAGTCAGGTATATAGAAAACCGGCGGCTTGAACCCTGGACACACAACAAAGCCATCCAGAAGGCTCTGGAGAGCAGACGCATCACAGCAGAGCAGAAAGCCTATCTGAAGAGTCTGAAAATAAAAAGAGACAGGGAATCTTAATCATAAAGATTCCTGTCTCCAGATGACTCCCGCGCGAGTTTGATCAAAGCATCATAATTCCGGCAGGATCTCAATCCACTGTCCGTCCGGATCAGCGATGAAGTACAAGCCCATGGCGGGGTTCTCTCTTACGATGCATCCCATCTCTTCGTGGAGTTTGTGAGCAGCATCGAAGTCCGGAACACGAAATGCGATATGCACATCCTTGCCCGCATTCTCATAGACGCCGTCAAAGCCGCGGTTCCAGGTGAATTCGAGCTCAAACGGTGTGACGTCATTTCCCATAAAAGTATTGACCCAGGAACCATCTGCCGGCCCTTTTTGACGCATCACTCTCAGACCCAGCGCCTTTTCATAGAATGCGATAGTCTTCTCTTTGTCCATTACATGGATACAGTGGTGAATAAACCTTGCTTTCATGTATTCATACCTCCTTTGTGATAACCGGTCACTAGATTATAGCATATATCATTTCACCTATTAAATCAAGCGCAATCAGAGAAATGACCTTCCTGGCGGAGAGCACATTGTGCGGCACAATCTGTATTCAGATTGCGGTGTCTAAATCATAATACAAATCTCTTAAAAAAAGGCTTGCTTTTTTCTGACGCTTGTTATATAATGAGTTTTGCGTCAAGGGAAGGAACATTCCGGGTCAATCCCGTTAATCGCATAGATACATAGTATTTGCGCTGTTAGCTCAGTTGGTAGAGCAGCGGACTCTTAATCCGCGTGTCCAGGGTTCGAGCCCCTGACGGCGCACTGAAGCACTGTTTCGATAAGATAGCTTATCGGGGCGGTGTTTTTTTAATGCAACCAGCCGTAGAGCCTTTATTTATGCGGCTTTTGGGGGATTGAAACTTCTTCGCCTGAGTGAAAAATGCGAGTGTTCAAAGGGTTGATAATTACATATATTGGTGTTTTCGACAGGATTTATGTGGTAACACTTGGTAAC
>CADBNQ010000076.1 GCA_902796045.1 uncultured Lachnospiraceae bacterium
ACATCCTTGCATCCGGTTACGGTGATGAAGAAGTCGCCAAGTCTGGCGGCATCATCCATCTTCATGATGCGGAAGCCGTCCATGGTGGCATCCAGAGCTTTGAAAGGATCGATCTCCGTGACGATGACATTGGCACCCATCCCTTTTGCCCGCATGGCTACGCCCTTGCCGCACCAGCCATAGCCGGCGACCACGACCGTCTTTCCTGCTACTACCAGGTTGGTGGTATCCATGATGGCAGTCCAGACAGACTGGCCTGTGCCGTATTTATTATCATAATAGTGTTTTGCTTTGGCGTCGTTTACTGCCATCATGGGGCAGGGAAGGATGCCTTCTTTTTCTCTTGCCTTGAGGCGGATGATCCCCGTAGTGGTCTCCTCGCAGCCTCCGATCAGCTGGTCGCCGTACTCTTTGCACTTACCGCCCAGCAGGTTGATCAGGTCCCCTCCGTCATCCACGATCAGGTGGGGATGGCACTTCAATGTCTCTGCCAGAAGATCTTCATACTCCTGTGCGCTGACTCCGTGGATCCCGAAGGTTTCCACGCCCATCTGTGAAACGGCCGCTGCCACATCATCCTGGGTGGACAGAGGGTTGCAGCCTGTCAGATAGACATCAGCGCCGCCTTTCTTCAGGACCAGGCCCAGGTTGGATGTCTTGGCTTCCAGATGGACTGAGACGGCAATCCGGAGGCCTTTAAAAGGTTTCTCCTTTTCAAACTGTTTCTCAATCTGTGACAGGGCGGGCATGTGGGACCGGACCCACTGGATCTTCCTGGCCCCGGATGGCGCGCAGCTGATATCTTTGATAATACTCATAGTCAGAATCCTTTCTGTCGATGCGCAGGGAATCTTACTGCGCAGTTTCCTTTTTTACATGGTCAAAATATTTCTCAACTTCGTGGTAAACACGCTCTTTGTCGATGGTCAGAAGCTCACCCTTCCTCATCACAAACCGGCCGTCGATCATGACCGAATCCACCTCGGACCCGTTGGCGGAATAACAAAGGGAAGAGATGATGTTATTGTTGGGGAAGAGGGACGGAGCATCCAGATCCACAAAGATGATATCCGCACAGGCCCCTTCTGTAATGTTGCCGATCTGCTGGTCGTGCAGGGCGGCAGAGGCATTGTATGTGGCAGCCCTTACGATATAATCCGAGGGCATGGCCATGCAGTCACGGCCGGCTCCCTTATGGATCAGGGAAAGAAGGTTCATCTCGCGGAGCATGTTGAGGGTGTTGTTGCTGGCGGTGCCGTCTGTCCCGATGCAGACATTGATCCCTTTGGCCTGCATGGCCGGGACCGGGGCAATGCCGTTGCCCAGCTTGGCATTGCTGGCGACATTGGTGACGATGGATGCGCCGGATGCCCTGATGATATCCAGATCGTCTCCCTGCATCTGCACACAGTGGGCCAGGATGGTCTCTGAATCAAGAAAACCGATGTCCTGCAGATAGCGGACGGGGGTCTTTCCATGCTGCTTCAGACAGTCCTCCACTTCCGTGACGCTCTCGGACAGGTGGGTCTGCTTGAGCATGTGATGCTTCCGGGCCTCCTCCGCCACCTGGCAAAGGAGCTTCTCTGAGCAGGAGTAGATGGCGTGCGGGGAGAGAATGAAGCGGAGCCTGCCGGACTCAAACTCTTCCTTCTCCTCAAGAGCCTGGCTGAACCTGCTGTAGCCGTCTTTGTAGAGGTCCTCGCCCACCAGGCCCCGGCCGATGAAGGCCCGCATCCCGGTATCTCTTGCGGCGAGGGCAGACTGACGGTGATACATATGCATATCCACGAAAGTGGTGGTGCCTGTCCGGATCATCTCCATCATCCCCAGCATGCTGGTCCAGTAGGCAGCCTCTGTGGGAAGATGGTCTTCCACCGGCATGACGCGGTTAAAGAGCCACTCCTGGAAGGGCACATCATCCGCGTAGTTCCTCATCAGGGTCATATAGGCATGAGTGTGCATGTTGACGAGCCCGGGCATGATCAGCCTGCGTGAGGCATCGACGGTCTCGTAGGTCCTGTCTTCATGCGCAGGAAAGAAGGCGATGCGGCCATCTTCGATATAGAGTGTTTTTTGTTCAAGGACCGGAGCCCCCTCTTGAAAGGAGAGAACAGTCCCGTTTATGATTTTATAATCTGTCATAATATCCCCCGGTTATTTTGCCTGGTTGACTTTCATTTATATAGACAGTACAATCTTAACAGGAAAAAGAGAGGTTTTCAAGTGTCTGATCAGGAGTCGGGCAGGGCCTGCAGCTGTGGGGAGGAGCACTTATTATGCATTATCTTGTGATAGGAACAAGCTTTGTAGATATAAAAGGCTTTCCGGAAGGAAACTTTCTTCTGGAAGGAAGAAATGCCGGCAGCATCCAGTATGTTCACGGCGGGGTCGGAAGAAATATCGCTTCCAACCTGGCCCGGTGCGGATGTGATGTCGTCTTTGCCTCTGCGGTCGATGAAAGCCCTTTTTCTGCTGCAGTTGTCGACAGCCTGAAGGCGGAGCAGGTGAATACAGACCATATCATTGTCTCCAAAGATGGGCTGGGAACCTGGCTGGCGGTTTTCGACAGTCAGGGAGATGTCGCCGCCTCCCTGTCAAAAAGACCTGACATGACGGGGCTGATCCCTGAGATGGACAGGCATGGCCGGACTCTCTTCGGAGAAGCAGACAGTATCCTGCTGGAGATCGACATGGAAAAAGAAGTGGTGGAGAAGGTTTTCGACTGGGCTGACCGGTACGGCCTGCCCGTCTATGCGGTGATCTCCAATATGGAGTACGCTCTGAGGCTGAACGCCTTTGCCCACCCCGTAGACTGTCTTGTATGTAACCTGCAGGAAGCAGGCATGCTTCTGTCCGCCGATCTGAAGGATGCCTCACCGGAGGAGGTGATCCGGCAGGCCAGAGACCATATCGGGGCCTACAATATTGCCCGGATCATCGTGACCATGGGAGAGACCGGGGCGGTATACTATGATAAGAAGACCGGGGAGGCGGGGCACGAGCCTGCCAGATCCGTCGAGGTCTGTGACACTACCGGCGCAGGGGATGCCTTTTTCTCAGGAGCAGCCATGGAACTGGTCAGAGGCAGGAGCCTGAGGGATGCCTGCCAGACAGGGGTCCTGCTCGCTTCTGCTGTGATCACAACCAGAGAAAATGTCTGCCCCAGAGGGGTTTTAGAGGGCAGATAAAAATTTTTTTGTATTATCAGGGATAATTGTGTTATAATATGGAATCTGACCCATATAAGAATAATGAACTGAAACTTCCCACATGAGAACTGTATAGAGTCTGTCATCATCGGTATCTGCCGGTACATGACTTCAGAAATGTACTGTTTCATCATTCA
>CADBNQ010000077.1 GCA_902796045.1 uncultured Lachnospiraceae bacterium
ACACTAAAAGCCGTTCTTCCGTTAGGAATTACGGCTTTTTTTCGCTAAAACAGGGCTGTCGGATTGAGTTTGATGAGGAACTGCAGTAGCAGTTCCCATCATGACTTAATGCGACAGCCCCAGACCTTTCCTCAGGGAATATGCTTCCCGGGGAAAGGTCTTTATCGTTTTCATCCGATTTCTTTATTCATCCGATTTCTTTACAGGCCGAAATACCTTGCGGCATTCTTGTAGGAGATGCCTTCCACAATCTTCTTCAGAGAAGCTTCATTGTTAGGATACTCCCCATTCTCTACCCAGCCGCCGATCAGATTACACATGATCCGGCGGAAGTAGTCGTGCCTTGCATAGGACAGGAAAGACCTGGAGTCAGTCAGCATACCTACGAAATTGCCCAGAAGGCCCAGGTTCGCGAGAGACTTCATCTGCTCTTCCATTCCGCTCTTGGTGTCGTTGAACCACCATGCGCTCCCGTGCTGGATCTTTCCGGGAACCTCGTCGGACTGGAAGCAGCCGATCATGGTGCCGATCTGCTCATTATCCGCAGGATTCAGAGAATAGATGATGGTCTTAGGGCACTCGTTGGTCATGTCCAGGGCAGACAGGAAACGGGCGATGTCCTCGCCGCAGGTGTTCTGGGCGATCATATCTACGCCGGTATCAGGCCCCATCTTCCTGAACACACGCTCATTGGCATTCCGATAGCAGCTGTAGTGAAGCTGCATAGCGATATCGAGGCGGTGATATGCCTTGCCAAGGGCCATCAGGACCGCTGTCTGATATTTCTCCGCTTCCTCTACACTGACGCTTTCACCTTTCATGACCTTCTCATAGACTGCCTCTACCTCGTCCTCAGAAGCCGGGCGGAAAGGTATGTAGTCAAGGCCATGGTCACTTGCGCGGCAGCCAACCTTCGCGAAGAACTCCAGACGACTGATCAGAGCGTCAATCACTTCCCCGGCGGAAGCAAGTTCCTTTTTGCCGACCGATGCAGCAAGCTGTCCTACGTATTCTTTAAAGCCTTCCTTGTTGATATTGATCGCCTTATCGGGACGGAAGGACGGGCAGACCTTTACTTCAATAGTGGGGTCTGCGGCAATTTTCTCATGCCACTCTAATGAGTCAACCGGGTCATCTGTCGTGCCGATAAAGGCTACATTGGACTGTTTGATCAGCCCGCGGACCGTCATGTTGGGATCATTTCTTAACATGTCATTGCACTTGTCCCAGATCTCTTTGGCGTTGTCAACGGTAAGAGCCTCGGTCACACCGAAGTACTTATGAAGCTCTGCATTGGACCAGTGGTACATGGGATTGCCGATGGCCATCTCCAGTGCCTCAGTAAACTTCAGGAATCTCTCGAAATCCGGTTTATGACCAGTGATATATTCCTCCGGAGTTCCGTTTGACCGCATAACACGCCATTTGTAGTGGTCACCAAAGAAGGTGCCGTCCGGATTCTCTCCGCCCAGCCATACTTCTGCGATATTGTCAAAACGGCGATCCTCATAGATCTCTTTCGGGGAGATATGACAGTGGTAGTCTACCAGAGGCATCGGATTCGAGTAGTCGTGGAAAAGGTGCCTGGCTGTCTCTGTTTCCAGCAGGAAATCTTTATCCATAAATGGTTTCATGTTTATCTCCTTCTTTCTGAATTATATGTGATCACAGCACTACGCCATCCTTGAAGATGGAAATCTCCCGGAAGCCCTTGCGCTCTGCGCAGGTTTCCTGCCCTGAAGCCACCTGACAGACCAGTTCAAGCAGGTCGACGCCTGCCTCATCCAGAGTCTTGACTCCATCCGCCACAAGACCTGCATTGAAATCGATCCAGTTGGCCTTCTTGGTGGCAAGAGGAGTGTTGGTGGCAATCTTCATGGTCGGCACAGGTGCGCCGAAAGGTGTGCCCCTCCCGGTGGTGAAGAGAATCAGGTGGGCGCCTGCTGCCGTGAGGGCTGTACAGGAAACCAGATCATTGCCGGGGCCGTAAAGGAGGTTCAGGCCTTTTTCTGTGACCTGGCCGCCGTAATCTATGACGTCAACAATCGGTGCTTTTCCGCCCTTCTGGACACATCCGCAGGACTTGTCTTCCAGGGTGGTGATCCCGCCCTGCTTGTTCCCGGGGCTGGGATTATCGTAGACCACTTCATTATGACTGATAAAGTAGTCCTTAAATCCGTTGAGCATACTGGAAGCCTTTTCAAAGATCTCCTTGTTGATGCAGCGGTTAATCAGGAAATTCTCCGCACCGAACATCTCCGGCACTTCAGTAAGGATCGTCGTTCCCCCCATCGCTGTCATGAGATCGGAGAACCTGCCGACGGTGGGGTTGGCTGTGATACCGGACAGACCATCTGACCCGCCGCACTTCATACCAACCACAAGTTCGCTCACAGGAATCTCTTCCCGCTTAAACTGGCCGGCATAGGCTGCCAGTTCTTTCAGGAGTTCAGATCCCGCCTCCAGTTCATCCTCCACCTGCTGACAGGTAAGGAACTTCACTCTCTCAGGATCGTAATCACCCAGTTCCGCAACAAACTGGTCGTGGGTCAGATTCTCACATCCCAGGTGCAGCACCAGGACTGCCCCCGCATTGGGATGCTTGACCAGAGCAGCCAGCAGCCTTCTGGTCTGGGCGTGATCATGGCCGGTCTGGGAACATCCAAAGGGATGGGTAAATGTATGGAGCCCGTCGATCGTTCCCTTTACCAGATCCTGGTTGGTATGAACCAGTGTTTTTGCAACGTCATTGACACATCCCACGGTGGGAATGATCCAGATTTCATTGCGGCTGGCCGCCCTTCCGTCTTTTCTCCGGTATCCCATAAATGTTTTCGGCTCTAAAGGTGCCATCTCCCTGACAGCGGGTTCATAACTGTATTCCACCTCGCCTTTCAGGTTCGTGGCCATATTGTGGGTGTGAACCCACTGTCCGGCTCTGATCTCCTTAGTGGCATGCCCAATTGGCAGGCCATACTTCATGATCATGTCGCCGGCAGAAATATCTTTCAGAGCCATCTTGTGCCCCTGGGGAATCTCCTCTAAGGCTGTTGCGCCGCCAAAGGCTGTCCCCTCAGACGCGGGATGGAGAGCAACTGCAACATTATCAATATCATTAATCTGAATAAAAACAGGCATAATTACCGCCAATTCAATCGGAATCGTCTCGACGATTCCGCGCGAGTTGCGCGATGCCGTAGGCATCTTCTTATGCGCAACTCTGCGATGCGCCGCAG
>CADBNQ010000078.1 GCA_902796045.1 uncultured Lachnospiraceae bacterium
CGGGCTTGAAACCCATGTCAGAGAGAAGCGAATCTTGCGCATTCCTCTCACGACTGAAGTCACGAGAATCCTGCGTCAGAGATTGAAGCTCCCTCCTCTTCAGGGGGAAGCAATGATTCTGTAACATCAGAGGTTGACCGTCCCTGTCTTAAAACGGAACTTGTTGATATCTCTCTCGCTGTCTACTTTCTCAATCATCCCGCCCAGTTCCCTGAGTTTCTCATCAAAGCGTTCATAACCTCTCTGGATGTAGCCGATATGGGTCACCCTCGTATATCCTTCTGCCGCCAGTCCCGCAATCACGAGAGCAGCACCGGCTCTGAGATCAGGCGCCTCAACCACTGCCCCTGTGTATCTCTCCACCCCGGTGATAATCGCTGTATTCCCATCGGTCACCTTGAAGCTGGCCCCCATCCGGCATAGCTCATCCACATAGCGGAATCTGTTTTCGAAGATGCTTTCCGTAATGATGCTTGTCCCCTTGGACAAACCCAATATCACCGCCATCTGAGGCTGCATGTCTGTAGGAAAACCGGGATAGGGAAGGGTCTTAATCTGTGTGTGCTTCAACCTCCGTGTCGCCGTGACCCGGACTGCATCGTCTGATTCCTCCACCTGAGCACCGATCTCTGTCAGTTTGGCGGAGATGGCCTCCAGATGCTTGGGGATCACATTCTTAATCAGAATATCTCCATGGGTTGCTGCGGCAGCCATCATAAAAGTCCCAGCCTCTATCTGGTCAGGGATAATGGAATATTCGGTATTGTGAAAACTGGAAACGCCCTTGATCCTGATGACATCGGTTCCGGCTCCTTTGATATTGGCGCCCATACTGTTCAGGAAGTTTGCCACATCTACGATGTGGGGCTCCTTGGCCGCGTTCTCGATGATGGTATTCCCCTCTGCCATAGATGCAGCCATCATGATATTGATGGTTGCCCCGACAGAGACAACATCCAGGTAAATGTGATTGCCTCTCAGCCGCCTGGCTTCGGCGTAGATCATGCCATGTTCTATCTTTACTTTGGCACCCAGTGCACGAAATCCTTTCAGATGCTGGTCAATGGGACGGCTCCCGATATCACATCCTCCCGGAAGGACAACCTGTGCTTTTTTATACTTGCCTAAAAGGGCCCCGATCAGATAATAGGAAGCCCTGATCTTTCTGATATATTCATTGTCCACCACCAGACTGCCGGTGGAGTCAATATCCCTGCCGCTGATCAGTACCTCATTCGGACCTTTGCGCAGGACTCTCGCGCCAATCCCCTTTATCGCGTGAAGCAGTACATTGATATCACGTACATCAGGCATGTTATCAATCAGACACTCTCCGTCTGTCATGATTGCAGCTGCCAGGATGCCCAGCGCTGCATTCTTTGCCCCGCCTATCACCACTTCACCAACCAGGGGATTACCGCCCTTCATAATATACTCTTCCATGTGCCTACCTCTATATCAAATATAAGCATGACCGCTGTATGGTCATGAATATCAAAAAAACAAGTAAAAAATAGTGAAAATATGAATCAATGTTCACATTTCACAACGATTAAAGTTATTTCATTATAGCAAGAAACCATCTGTTTGTAAAATACAAATTAGCGTTTTGTATAAAGCTTTTTGGCAGGTTTTATTTTCTCTTTTTCTTCTTTTTTCTCACAGAATAACCAAAACTCCCCCTGGCCTTCCCCAGTTCAAAATAAGTCCCATGGGAATAGACGACAGGTCCGGCCTGGTCCAGATGGAATGTCCCCTTTTCATCCATGTATTTCTCATCCACTGTCACATGGACAACCTCTGCCAGGAACATATCATGAGAGCCAAGAGGGATGACGTCTCTGACCCTGCACTCTATATTGACCGGACTCTCACTGATCAGAGGAGCCTTCACAACCGCTGCAGGAATTCTGGTCAATCCTGCGGCGGCAAATTTATCAATATCCCTGCCGGAGCGCACACCGCAAAAGTCCACTGCCCTGGTCATGGCAGCAGTTGTAAGATTCACTGCGAACTCTCCGCTTTCTTTTATGAAGGCATAAGAATACCGTTCCGGTCTGACAGAAATATAGAGCATGGGAGGATTCGTGCAGACTGTACCGGTCCAGGCGACTGTCAATACATTATCCCTGCCATCTTTATCCGAACAGGTGACCAGCACCGCCGGCAGAGGATACAGCATATTTCCAGGTTTAAAGTCTGTCTTTCCCATGCTCTTTTCCTTTCTTACAGGCATCCGCCATATTATATTCGATCAGTCCCGCCCCAGACTTCATCAAAAAAAGGTCTCGATCTTCAATCGGAAGATAATCTGGCGGAAACAGCTTCACAGATGCTTTTAAGTTCATCCGGATCAGATTTGTGGGGAACCCAGCCGACCTTCACATCATCCCCGGCATAGCGTGGAATCAGGTGAAGGTGGAAATGAAATACAGTCTGTCCTGCAATCTCCCCGTTGTTCTGGACCAGATTCATCCCATCACATCCAAGTGCCTCCTTGAGAGCTCTGGCAATATCTGTGGCAAGGGCAAACAGCTTACCTGCCGTCTCGTGATCCAGGTCATAGATATTGTCAAAATGCTTCCTGGGGATAATCAGGCAATGGCCCTTCGAGGCAGGGTTGATGTCCATCATAACACGAAAATCATCATCTTCAAAAATCGTAACTGAGGGAATCGTCCCTTCTGCGATCATACAAAAAATACATTGATCCTTCATATCTTATATACACTCCTTCACATTTCAAAAAGCCAGGAGCTCATAGCGTTCCCGGCTTTTTTTGATCAAAAACGCCTCGGCGTTCCTGCTGCGCAGGGTCTTCCACCGGAAGACCGCACCCCGCCGGAGGCAATGCCATCCACTGTCAGGAAAGATACAGGGTCCTGAGCCGCACCAGGTTATCGACATGGATTTCCAGTGCCTTCTGCAGATAATTATCTATGCTGACATAATCCCTTTCAATGGCATCAAAAAATGATTCTATATAGCATGGCTTCAAATCAAAGAACTTCCTGGCCAGACTGCGGTATCCCTGACTCTCCTCATCTGAGCCCGGGAACATCTTGGCAAGCAGGTACTCCACTGCATCCTGAGAAGATTCTGCCGTGGACATATAATTATCAATAATGTCCTCCTTCGAAACCCCCAGGGCGTACAGGAGAAGGGCCGCGCACATGCCTGACCGGTCTTTGCCGGCAGCGCAGTGCCACAGGATGGCTCCATCCCTGTTATTCATCAGAAGATTAAAAAACTGCTTCACCTGTTTCTGAATGATCTGATTATTGATGAACTTCTGATACAGGCGCTTCATATAGCGTTCAGGGTCAAGATCAGGGGACTGAACCATCTCCCGGATCTGCCTGACAGCCTCTTCGGTATTCTCATCTGACCGGTGGCTCAGGATAAAAAGAGACTTCAGCCTGTTCTCAAGGATATCTCTCTCATCAGGCTGGAAAACCCCGAGCCCGTGGATATCTTCCATGAACAGCGGATTCCAGATCTCGGAAACACCTTTGATCCTTGGGTTGGGCATCATCTTCCGCTCCTTGCGGGTACGCAGGTCAACAATCAGCTTCACCTGATACTCGTCTCTTAGTACACGGAGGTCTTCCTCCGGTGCCCCATATAACATCCCGCTCTTGATCAGCTTCCTGGTGCGGACATAATGTCCGTCTTTCGTTTTAAGACCGCCAAGGTCTCTGGTATTAGACAAAGCTGTTAAAGGTATTCTGCTGCTCATATCTCATCCTCTCCTGCTCTATAATTATGTGATTCCGAATCTTTTGTAGTCACTGCTTTTTTATTATAGTTTTTATTTTTCAGAATGTCAATCTCCGGCAAGTTAAACTATGGTAAAAAACAAAAAAAGGAATTATGTTGACACATAGTCGATGTTTGTCTAATATTATATCGTATATTATCATTCGAAATTATCAATATCTAAACAGTTCATC
>CADBNQ010000079.1 GCA_902796045.1 uncultured Lachnospiraceae bacterium
CACAGTTCATGGCATAGCTTAAAGCGCCCAGTCCCATGGGGCCTGCTCCGGCCATGATGGCAAGCTTTCCGCCCTCGCGGATCCCCATCTCATGCGTATAGACACCCATCTTTGTGTGATAAGCGGCATGGAATGCTCCGACGCTGCAGGAGAAAGGCTCTGCCAGGGATGCCTCATAGTAAGCTCTGCCCTTGTACTCCAGCATACAGCCAAGCTCCATCACCTCTGCAGGAATGATACAGTAGGTGGTATTCCCGCCGAAGAACTCATAAGAGTATCCCGGGCTCCACATAGTTCCCTTGTAGTTGAGAGCCGGCTGCAGGGTAAACTTCATACCAGGCTTAAACTGATCCTGATGCTTCTTTCCTACTTTGACGATGTCGCCTGCCATCTCATGACCCATGATGGCCGGATGATCTGCCACATCTTCATGGACTCTCTTGTGCTCCACCCCAAGGATCGCACACTTGTAGGTAGACATACAGACACTGTCTGAGACCACCTTAACCAGGATCTCATCATCCTTGATCTCGGGAAGTTCAAAATCGTCCAGTCTCAGATCTTTTGCTGCGTGAAGTCTTACTGCTTTTGCTTTCATAGTATCCTCCTTTATTATAGTATAGTTGGGTTGTTATGTCGACAACTATTTCGGTTTAATTTGGTTGATTTGCTGTTGTTTTAACTGTTGAAGTTATTATAACAACAGTTTTTGGCTTTGTCAACTGTTATTTTAAAAGTTTTTTATTTATTTTTGATTGTTGTTTCAACAACAGCCCTGCTATATATCAAAGGAGAGATTTTTCGGGATTATGTCAAAAAAATCCCGTCGGCGATTTTTCTCGTCAACGGGATCTTATGATCATCACTATTTAATTGTTCAGGTTCGTATCCTGCCTGAAATCCGGCCTAGGCCTCAGTCTTTTCCTCTTCCTCAGTCTTCTCACCGAAGCGTTTTTCATATTCTGATACAGCGGCCATGGTCTCCAGGATGGACAGCTCTGCGTTGGCAATCAGATAGGCGGCTGTCTCATAGCTGTCTGCGATATATTCGATCTGGGCATCGATATAGTTCTCAAGGAGCTTCTTGTCTCTGGCATCCTTTTTCTCCTGGATCTTGGCCTCGATGGTCATCTGGGCTTTCAGCAGGGCGCTTGCGATCTTTCCCCTGTTCTCTTCGTCAGCGATCCGGATCCTTTCCTGAAGAGCGACCACGTCACCTTTTAAGTCGCTGATACGCGCATCAATGGTTTCCTGGGTCTGCTCACGGGCAGCTTTTGCCTTCTCGGAAGCTTCTAAAGCTTTGTCACTAAGATCAGACAGTTTGAAGCTCAGGTTCTCAAGTTGTTCGTCCCATGTTTTTTTTATTGTTCAAATCTCCTGTTTACTCTTATTTTTGTAAAGGATTAAAAAGTTGCATTGATAGTATTATACACAAACGGTGATTAAGAGGCAAGTACAAACTGATATCTTGTATTTTTCAGATCCTGACCAGTACAATATTGCAGTCTGCCACACAGGAATATCTCATATCAGCAGCCATGCCGGAGACGATCCTCAGCCCGATATTCTTCGCCGGATCCTTATCTGATACTACAAACTGCTGTGTATAGAGCAGTGGATCAAAGGCCCTGCCGCTGTCCCTGAACCGGAGGATCAGATTGTCATTGTCATATACGACTCTGATGTCGATGCTTTCCCCGTGTCTCCCATCATAGCCCCATTGCAGAGTATTGCAGGCAAGCTCCTCCACACATAGGGCGGCCAGACAGCTCAGTCTCCGTCCCAGCCCTCTGTTTAAACAAAAAGCCTGTACCTGCTCTGAGAAACTGATCACTTCTTCCGTGTTCCCGACGCTCTGTTCGATGTCACATAGTTCAGAGTCTTCTGTAATATCACCGGTTTTTTCTGAAATCTTTATGGTGCCAAGGATGATCAAAGCCACTGCAAGGGCAGCAGCAGGTTTTGCTGCCCACATGCCCGCGATGCCCAGATTCCTCCCCATGATCCATGAGAGAACAAGCAGGACTGCGCCGCCCTCCATGATACTGAAGATGCCGGCAATCTGTTCCCGTCCGGTCACGATCAGATGAGCACCGGCCGCCTGGCAAAGCATGGTCAAAGGCAGTGTCAGGGCAAGAAATCTCAGACACAAGAGGGTCATGGCCCTGTAATGCGGATCACTTCCGGCACAGAAGGTGGCGAGGGGGCCAGCCGCCGCAAAGAAGATCCCTGCGATCAGGACTCCCGGTAC
>CADBNQ010000080.1 GCA_902796045.1 uncultured Lachnospiraceae bacterium
GCCGGGGTGGTTACTGCGGATTTTGATGTTCAGTGGTACGAGGAGCAGATCAATAAGAACCAGAGAACCATCATGATTGCCTGCAGCTTCTTTCTGGCTATCAGTATCCTGGTCACCTTTCTCCTTACCAGCCAGTACAGCCGGGTGATAGAGACGATTAAGGGAAATCTGGGTGACCTGGCTGAGGACCTCGATTCTCTGACCAGAGAGTTTTCTGAGAGTGACAAGGAAAAAGGCATGAAGGGGATCAGCATACCGGATATTCGGTCTGATGATATCCAGAGTCTGGGATACCATATCTCCGAACTCCGGGACGGTCTCCGCTACTATGTCTCCCATTCCACGACCCAGGCAAACAGTATGATCACAGCTATGGCCTCAGATTACAGGGCGATCTATTATGTCAATCTTGATGAAGATGAAGGGATCTGCTACCGGGCTGACCCGGATGACAGCAGCCAGTCAGAGGAAGGTATCCACTTCCCCTATAAGGAAAGGTTCACGATTTACGCGGAGAATTTCGTGGATGAGAGTTACCGGGAGGGCTTCCTGAACTTTATTGAGCCTGATAATATCCGTGAGAGCCTGTCGACTCAGCCCATCATCGCATACCGTTATCTGGTCAGAAGAAATGGCAGTGAATACTATGAGATGATACGGATGGCAGGGGTCAGGCGGATCAAAGACCGTGATGACCATATCGTCCACGCCATTGGTCTGGGCTTGACCGTGATCGATGAGGAGATGCGGGAAAACATGGCCAAGAATAAGGCACTGGCAGATGCCCTTGCTCAGGCAGAGGAGGCAAGTAATGCAAAGACGGCCTTCCTTTCCAACATGAGTCACGAGATCAGAACGCCTATGAACGCCATTATAGGACTCAACAATCTGGCACTGCACGATGAGACTTTAAAGCCCTATACCCGGGACTATCTTGAGAAGACAGGGGAGAGTGCACGCCACCTGCTGGGCCTGATCAATGACATTCTGGACATGAGCCGGATTGAATCCGGCAAGATCGTACTGAACCGGGAAGATTTCTCCTTTAGTTCCATGATCGAGCAGATTAACACCATGGTCATGTCCCAGTGCAGCGACAAGGGACTGACTTACGAGTGCCGCATTTTAAGCCAGGTGGATGACTATTATATCGGGGACGATATCAAGCTGAAAGAGGTACTCATCAACATCCTGAGCAATGCCATCAAGTTTACCGAGGCACCGGGGAACGTCACCCTGACAGTAGAGCGGATCGCGGAATTTGATGACCAGTCGACCCTGCGCTTCAAGATTCGGGATACCGGCATCGGCATGGATCAGGAATACATTCCAAAGATCTTTGATGCCTTTTCCCAGGAGGACAGCAGCCGCAGAAACAAATACGGCAGCACGGGCCTGGGCATGGCCATCACTAAAAATATTGTTGAAATGATGAACGGTACCATCCATGTTGAATCCGAAAAGGGCGTCGGCACAGAGTTTACTGTGGTGGTCACCCTGAAGGACAGCCATCACGACGGACTGGATCTGGAAAACACCGTCGACACCGGTATCCTGCATGTCCTGGTTGTAGATGATGAAGAATTTGCCGCCGAGCATGCCAGAATGGTGCTGGATGAAGCCGGCATCCGGACAGACATCTGCACAGACGGACGGGAAGCCCTCCACATGATGGAGGTTCAGCATATCAAACAGGAACCCTACAACCTGGTGCTGATGGACTGGAGGATGCCTGAGATGGACGGGCTGGAGGTGACCAGGCAGATCAGAGAGCACTACGGCAGCGATGACACGGTCATCATCCTGACTGCCTACAGCTGGGATGAGATTCTGGAGGAGGCTGTGGAAGCCGGCGTCGACAGCTTTCTGGCCAAGCCTCTCTTTGCCTCCAATGTCATCACTGAGTTTGAACATATTGCCCGGCGCAACAATATGACCCTTTTCAAGGAGAAGAGAAGGGCTTCTTTAGAAGGCCGACGCGTCCTCCTGGCAGAAGACATGGAGATCAATGCGGAAATCATGCTGGATATCCTCTCCATGAAGGATGTGGAGGCAGATCACGCTGAGAACGGCAAGGAAGCTGCTGCCCTGTTTTCAGACAGTATACCGGGTACCTATGCAGCCATACTGATGGACGTAAGGATGCCCGTCATGGACGGACTGGAAGCCACAGCAGCCATCCGGGCTCTGGACAGGCCGGATGCAAAAACGATCCCGATCATTGCCCTGACCGCAAATGCTTTTGACGAAGACGTGCAGCGGTCCCTGCAGGCTGGAATGAACGCCCACCTCACCAAACCGGTAGAGGCAGATCAGTTGTTCAAGACCCTGGAGGAGCTGATCTATGAAGCGGAAAATCAGGATGAAGCTTTGACATAGTTGAGGCTTGAATTCTTATGGCATTTAGTGTACAATTTTAACAGTGGAAAACTATAAATCACCAGTGTATCAGAGTAAATTAAGAGGAGGAGATTTATGAAGAAACTAATTGCACTCACATTAACTCTTGTACTTGCCCTCACATTCTGTGCAGGCTGCGGCGGAGGCGGCGGCTCCGCTTCCGGTGACACTATCAAGATCGGTGTATTTGAACCGGCTTCCGGTGACAACGGCGCAGGCGGCAAGCAGGAGACCCTGGGTATCCAGTACGCCAACAAGGTACAGCCAACCGTAACGATCGGCGATAAGGAGTACAATGTTGAGCTCGTTGTCGTAGATAATGAGTCCGACAACTCCAAAGCTGTGACAGCAGCCCAGAACCTTGTTTCCCAGAATGTATCCATCGTTCTTGGATCTTATGGTTCCAGCGTATCGATCGCTGCCGCCGATGTATTCGCAGATGCAGGCATGCCGGCCATCGGTGTTACCTGCACCAATCCACAGGTTACTGCAGACTGTGAGCAGTATTTCAGGATCTGCTTCCTGGATCCCTTCCAGGGCACAGTTCTTGCCAACTATGCATATGAGAACGGCATGAGAAAGGCATACTGCCTCTCCAAGCTTGGTGATGACTACTCTGTAGGTCTTGTGAATTATTTCGTAGAAGCATTCAAAGGTCTCGGCGGAGAGGTTGTCGAGGAGCAGTTCCCGGACAAGAACTCTGATTTCACATCTTATGTAGCGAATGCCAAGAAGGCCGGCTGTGATGTATTCTTCAGCCCTGTATCTACAGAGGCTGCAGCCCTCATCATCGACCAGGCTGAGGCACAGTCACTCGGCATGCCGATCCTTGCAGGTGATACCTGGGATTCCAATGTAATCACAGGCGCTGCAAAGGGTAAGAATGTTGAGATCGTTGTAACCACCTTCTATCAGGAGGGCGGCAATCCTGAGTTCGACGAGGGAATCAAGGCCTGGTTCGAAGAGGACAAAGACGCTATGACCAACAATGGTGGCAACACAGACCTGGCTGCAGTAACAGCCATGGGATATGACGCATATTTTGTTGCACTTGAAGCCTTCAAGGCAGCAGGCTCAACTGATCCTGCGGACGTGCTGGCAGCCCTGCCGTCACTTGAGGTGAAGGGACTTGTCTGCGGAGATGTTTCCTTCAACGAGACCGGTGATGCCAACAAGACAGAAGCCTTCGTTAAGAAGTGCAATACAGAAACCGGCGAGTGGGAGTTCCTCAAGAAGCAGTCTGCTCAGTAAACACTTGTGCCGGCTTACAGCCGGTCTGTTCTAAAGTAACTGATAAATTATGGACACATCGGGAAGCCGGCAGGCTTCCCGCACTTATTATCTAAGAAAGAATATAATTATGGGATTATTACATACATGGCTGCCATACATACTGGCGGGAATCGCTGTTGGCGGACAGTACGCACTGATAGCCATCGGGTATACAATGGTATATGGTATTCTGAGATTGATCAACTTTGCCCACGGTGATGTATTCATGTGGTCCGGACTCATTATGGTATACCTGGTGACAGTACTGCCTTTGTGGCTTTCCGTGATTCTTGTCATCGCATTTGCAATCGTTCTGGGAACCACGATCGAGCGGGTGGCATACAGGCCGCTTCGGACAGCGCCCCGTATGTCGATCATGATCTCCGCGATCGGTGTATCCTATCTTCTTCAGAACTTTGCCCTTTACATCACGGGCGGACTGACCAAGACTTATCCGTCCATCAGCTGGCTTCAGAAGACTGTCAAGATTGGATCGGCCACTACAAAGATGGTCACACTGATTACCCCGGTCCTGACGATTGTTCTTGTATTTATTCTGGTCATGCTGATCAAGCATACCAAGATCGGTATGGCCATGCGGGCCGTATCGCGCGATTTTGAAACATCTTCCCTGATGGGTATCGACATCAACAGGGTTATCACAGTCACCTTTATCATAGGATGTGCGCTTGCCTCCATTGGATCTATCCTATATTTCTCCAATTATACAGGCATCAACCCCATGTCCGGCGCCATGCCGGGACTGAAGGCATTCGTTGCCGCGGTATTCGGTGGGATCGGTTCTGTACCCGGAGCCGTAGTAGGTGCCTTTGTCATCGGTATCTGCGAGAACCTCATCAAGGGGGCAGGATGGACTACATTCTCAGATGCTTTTACATTCGTTCTGCTCATCATTATCCTGATGGTCAAACCTACAGGACTCTTTGGTGAGAAGAACCTGGACAAGGTATAGGAAGGAGGGCATTATGGATACGAGATTAGATAACAAAAAGAAAATAGCCCTCTCAGCTGCCTGCCTGATCCTGTTCATGGTCTTCGTCTATTTTGGTGATATCATGATCAGGCCGGGTTCCAGCATGAAGATGCTGATCACTGTCATTGAAAAGGGCTCGATCTTTGCCCTGGTTGCTGCATCCATGAACCTGCTCAACGGTTTCACAGGCCTCTTTTCTCTGGGCCAGGCTGGATTCATGCTGATTGGTGCCTACACCTATGCCATCTTTACCATACCGGCTGATTCCCATGATAAAGTATACCAGTATTTTAACGGGGGCATCATCAAGTGGTCCATTGTAGAGATACTGGAGAGTAAACTGGGACTGGCCGGTCATTATCTGGGGATGCTGATTCCCATGCTCATGGCGGGTCTGCTGGTTGCCCTGATTGGTTTTCTGATTGGTATTCCTGTCCTGCGGCTCAAGTCTGATTACCTGGCCATAGCCACCCTGGGCTTTGCCGAGATTATCAGGGCATTCTTCCAGTGGAACACTCTGGGACCGCTGACCAACGGATCAAACGTCCTTCGTAAATATACAACCTACAAAAACGCCATTTTCCCGGTGATGATCGCCGGAATATCGATTGCCATCATACTGCTGCTGATCAATTCCACCTACGGCCGGGCCTTCCGTGCCATCCGGGATGATGAAATAGCAGCCGAGGCCATGGGCATCAACCTCTTTAAACATAAGGAGATGTCCTTCGTCATATCGTCATTTTTTGCCGGTATCAGCGGAGCTCTCCTGGCCATGTTCCAGACGACCATCAGCGCCACACCTTTTACAACAGTTATGACCTACGAGATCCTGCTCATCGTCGTTATAGGCGGGATAGGATCCATCACAGGGTCCGTCATCGGAGCCTTTCTCTTTACGGCAGCTTCAGAATGGTGGCTCAGAGGTCTGGACGCCGGTAAATGGATGGGCATCTCTTCCAGCCTCATGAGACCGGGCTTCCGTAAAGTCGTTTTTGCCATCCTGATCATGCTGATCGTCCTGTTCTACTCCCGTGGTATCATGGGAGACAAGGAATTCTCCTGGGACGGCTTCTTTGCCTGGTGCAAATCCCGGCCAGCGGCTGTCAAGGCCTGGCCTGAGAAGAGGAAAGCATCCAGAGCTGCGAAGAAAGAAGCCCGCGCTGTCAAATCGGCAGCAAAAGCCAGAGCGAAACAGGCAAAGGAGGAGAAGGAAGCCAGAAAGAGCTCCGGAGAAGGCCTGTTCACTCCTCTGGTCTTAGCGGATCATGTCGTAGTATTTGAGAAGGAGGGCAGGAATGGATAACAGACAAGTCGTACTGAAGCTCTCCGATATCACTATGCAGTTTGGCGGCGTCGTCGCTGTAGATAATCTGAATCTTGAAGTACATAAAAATGAGATCGTCGGCCTTATCGGTCCTAACGGGGCCGGCAAGACCACTGCCTTTAACTGCATCACAGGCGTCTATGAGCCCACCAACGGTGCTGTTGAGATCAACGGCCAGGTTGTCATAGAGAACTATCCTAAGGGAAAGATGAAGGACGCCTATAAGGGACGCAATAAGGACAAGTATACCAGGACTCTTACTATGCTTCCCGACAAGGTGACAGGACTGGGCGTGGCCCGTACCTTCCAGAATATCAGGCTCTTTAAGGGGATGACAGTTCTTGAGAATGTCATGGTGGCCATGCACATGAACCAGACAGAATCTGTCTTTGCCGCCACATTCAGGACCAAAAAAGCCCGTGCCCAGGAAAAGGCCATGCGGGAAGAAGCCATGGAGCTTTTAAAGAAGGTGGACCTCTATGAAAACATGGATGATCTTTCCACTTCGCTTCCTTATGGTAAACAAAGACATCTGGAGATCGCCCGGGCTCTGGCCACTCACCCGACCATCCTCCTCCTAGATGAGCCGGCTGCCGGGATGAACCCCCAGGAATCTGATGATCTGATGAAATTCATCGGCCGGATCAGGGAGGAATTTGACCTGTCCATATTGATGATCGAACACCACATGCAGGTTGTCATGGGAATCTGTGAGCACATATATGTGCTCAACTACGGTGGCCAGATAGCAGACGGCACACCGGAAGAGATCCAGGCCAACCCGGCAGTCATAGAAGCATATCTGGGAGGCGATGAATAATGCTTGCAATTAGAAATCTAAATGTCCATTATGGCGGCATCCATGCATTAAGAGGCATTGACATCGATGTTCCCGATGGAAAGATCATCTCTCTGATCGGAGCTAATGGAGCAGGGAAATCAACTACTCTCAAGTCTGTCATGGGTCTGGTGGCCAAGTCAGACGGCCGTGTTTTCTGGGATGACACGGAGATCACTTCCCTGAGAACCAAAGATATTGTCGCTGAGGGCATTATCCTGTGTCCTGAGGGCAGACGGATATTTCCCGACCTGACTGTAGATGAGAATATTGCTGCGGGAGCCTATCTGAGAAAAGACAAGGCGGAGATTGCCAGGGACAGGGAATGGGTCTACAATCTGTTTCCGAGACTGTCAGAGAGGACCTGGCAGCTGGGCGCCACCCTCTCAGGAGGAGAGCAGCAGATGCTTGCGGTCGCACGGGCCCTGATGTCCAAACCCAAGCTGCTCATGCTGGATGAACCATCTCTGGGACTGGCTCCCCTGGTTATTAAAGACATCTTTAATGTCATCCAGAAGATCAGGGAGGACGGTGTAAACATCCTGCTGATCGAGCAGAATGCCAAGGTTGCCCTTGACATCTCTGATTATGCCTATGTTATGGAGACCGGCGTGATCACCATGGCCGGCCCCGGCAAGGCCCTGCTTTCTGACCCCAGAGTCCAGCAGGCCTATCTGGGCGAATAATAAGAATGATATCCGTTGGCTCGTCTCATTGTCGCATTCATGGTATGGCTTTCATCAGCATGAATGACTTTGAGCCGGGCCTTCATTTTTGACCACGAAAAATCTCATCACATTGTAAAGAGATTTGACGGGGACAATGACGGTCTGGTCGGAGAAGCTTCCTTTCACTTTGGGGAGAATTATGTCCTCCTTGCAAACCCGGAAACAAACAGGGGGATATCCCATGCAGATGTGATAGACATTACCAGAGAGAACATCAGTGGTTTTGATGTCCGTGAATTCTATGTGCAGATGGTACATGAC
>CADBNQ010000081.1 GCA_902796045.1 uncultured Lachnospiraceae bacterium
TACTCGGTAAGAAGGATATGGCTGATCTCCCTGGCCCTGTGCATGGTAGGATTCTGTGCTGTATACAGAAAGCTCTGTTCAATGGGGATATGATGTTTGTTATAGTATCTCCTGCCGTACTCACCAACGACATACAGTTTCACCTTTTTATGCTTTTCCATCTCCAGATTGGCCTGTTTGATCACATTATAGTTGTAGGATCCCGCAAGGCCCTTGTCTGCAGTGATCACAAGGTAGGCATAGGTTTCTGCCGGCTTCCGGCCGGTTTTGGGATAGAAATATCTGGAATTCACGTCCCCTTCGGTCTGGAAGATCCTCTTAATCTCCTTCTCCTGCATGGCAAAAAACGGCCTGGTGTTGTCCAGACTCTGCTTCGCCTTCTGCAGCTTGGTCGATGAAATAAGATAAATGGCATTGGTGATCTTCTGGGTGTTCTGAACACTGCCTATTCTGTTTTTTATCTCAGCAATATTGGACATAATCTCATCACTTTTTTATCATATAGGAGAAAGCTTAGCAGAGTTTGACGAAGCTTTATATATATCCCTGAACCGTCGGGCCGTCTCAATGATCACTGTCTTGTCTTCTTCCTCCAGGTCACCGCTTTCATCAATCTTCTCACAGAACTCCGCATTGGTCCTATGAAAATACTCCAGCATCTTAAGGCAGAAATCGCCGTTTTTCTCAAGCGGGATATCCTGCATCACATGGGCAGTTCCTGCCACAAGCAGGATCACCTGCTCATGGAGGGCATAGGGATGCCCCTGGCTCTGCCGCAGCATATACATCAGACTCTGTCCGTAGGCCAGCCGGTTCTTGGTCACTTCATCCAGGTCATTGGAAAACTGAGTGAATACCTCCATCTCACGAAACTGGGCCAGGTCAAGACGGATACTCCCCGTCGCCTTCTTCATGGCTTTTGTCTGGGCCGCTCCGCCGACACGGGAAACAGAAAGGCCGACATTGACCGCCGGACGCTGTCCGGAAAAGAAAAGGTCTGTTTCCAGAAAAATCTGCCCGTCCGTGATGGAGATGATATTGGTGGGGATGTAGGCAGAGACATCGCCTGCCTGAGTCTCCACGATCGGCAGGGCTGTGATACTTCCCCCGCCTGTTTCATCGGACAGTCTGGCTGAGCGCTCAAGGAGTCTGGAATGCAGATAAAAGACATCTCCGGGATAGGCCTCCCGACCTGGTGAACGTTCCAGCAGCAAGGACAATGCCCGGTAGGCAATGGCATGCTTGGAAAGGTCATCGTAGACAATCAGGACGTCCTTCCCCTTGTGCATAAAATACTCTCCCATCGCAGTGGCAGCATATGGAGCAATGTACTGCATTGGCGCCGATTCACTGGCGGAAGCATTGACCACGATGGTGTAGTCCATGGCTCCCTTCTTCCTCAGGGAAGCGACAAGCTGTGCCACGCTGCTGGCCTTCTGGCCGATGGCAACATAGATACATATGACATCATTATTCTTCTGATTCAGGATGGTGTCAATGGCGATGGCCGTTTTCCCGGTCTGCCGGTCGCCAATGATCAGCTCCCTCTGACCGCGGCCGATCGGGAACATGGAATCTATACAAAGGATACCGGTATTCATGGGTGTCTCGACCGCCTGCCGGTCAATGATCTCCGGTGCCATTGCCTCCACCGGCAGGTAATCTGACGGCATGATGCCGCCCTGGTCATCAATAGGGTCACCCAGAGCATTAACCACTCTCCCCAGAAATCCTTCACCGACAGGGACACCGGCTGTTTTTTTCGTTCTGCGTACCAGAGACCCTTCCATGATGGACTCTTCATTTCCAAAGAGAATGATTCCCACACTGTCAGGCCGCAGATCCTGCACCATACCCCGGATTCCGGATTCAAAGAGGACAATCTCCCCGTAAACTACACTCTCCAGACCATCAGCAATGACGATACCGTCTCCCACCATAATCACTCTGCCTTCTTCTTCCGGCAAAGCCTCAAGGTTCCAGGATTCCAGAGATGATTTAAAGAGGGTGATGAGTTCCTTTCCTCCCGGTCCGTCCTCCTCTTTGGCCCGGCGCCTGATCATCTCCTTAAACTGATTGATCCGGCCCTCTTTGGACCAGTCATAGACTTCATTATCTACATAGAGCTTAAAACCAGAATCGATACTCTTGTCCTCCACCCAGACCAGGGTGTAGTCCTTATGGTATCTCTCCTTTAAAAAATCCTCAAAACGCTTCTTCCGCTGCGCATCCGGCACGGCATTAGAATAAAGATACGCTTCCGGTCTTCTTCCGGGATCCTGATCAGGCATCTTCCGCACCCCTTTCAGCAGCTTTCTCTGCATCCTCCAGGAAAGCGTCGTAGAAGCTTTCGGTATCTCCGTCCATGAGGAGCTTGTCTGCCATGTCAGCAACCAGTCCGGTAATATCATCTCTGGCGCTGCCCACGATCTCTTTCCGTTTCTGTTCGGCTTCTGCTTCGGCCTTGCTGATGATTCTGGAAGCCTCCTCCTGGGCATCCTTCATCTTCTGGCTGCGCATCTGGCTGATCTCCATGGCTGCCTTCTTTTTCTCACCGGCAATCTCCTCGGCAAGATGATCGAGCTGCTCCTTGCGCTCCGCTTTCATCTTCTCGGCTTCTGCAAGAGCAGCGTTCTTCTCGTCATCGATCTCCTTGTAATGATCCTCCCTCTCCTGCATGAACTTCTTCACCGGTCCGTAGAGAAGAAAATACAATCCGCCGAATAATATGATGACATTAAAAAAATGGATCAAAATCTGTGCAAAATCTATTCCAAGCGGCATACTGTTCTCGCCTCCTGCGCTACATTACAAATATGATCAATATGGCCACGATCAGGGCATAGATAACTACCGTCTCGATAAAGACCAGACCAAGCATCAGGGTCGTACGGATCTTCCCCTCTGCCTCCGGCTGCCGCGCCACGCCATCCACAGATTTGGAGATGGCATTGCCCATGGAGAATGCGCCTGCCAGGGCAGCAACAGCTATGGTCAGCGCTGCTCCGATGGCTTTCCCGGTAGTTGACTTGTCTGAAGACGTATCCTGCTCCGCTGCCTGATCTGCCGGGGCCGCCTGTTCTGTCTGGGCAGGCCCTGCAGGATTATCGGCAGCCTGAAGACGTACGGTCCCTGCAAAAGCGCCGGCCATCATTAACAGGATCAGCAGGGCCAGTGTGATTGTTATATGTTTCAGATACTTATGCATAGTGTTATTCCTCCTGATATTAAGAAACTGTCATCTGCTCTTCTCTCTGCAGATGCTTTGTCCTGGTCTTCTTATCCGGCTTTTTCTCTGTGATCTCCGTGACCTCACCATAGTAGACAGACGTCAGCATGGTCAGTACATAAGCCTGGATCAGCGCATGCAATACCGTAAAAAGGACGCCCACCAGAACCGGCAGGAAAAAGCTCAGTGAAATGTAATAATATACCAGCTCTGTCGTCAGCATACCGGACAGCAGGGCGCCAAAAAGCCTGAATGTCATGGAAACAGGCAGGGAAAACTCCTTCAGCGATCGCAGGATCCCCTTAAAGCCATTGGACAGAACTCCTCCAAGTACGATAAACAGATAAGAAGTAAATCCCATGGCAATGGCGCCATTGATGCTGGCCAGCGGTGCAGGTAATGAAACCGAATGCCCCTCACTGGTCAGGGCCTGTACACCAAACAGTTCAAACATGGTCCCTGTAAAAATATAGGTGCCTGCTGTAAAGATATATGCGCCCAGCGCTTTGTTCCTGTGTGGACTGTTGGTCCTGGCCAGGCTGTCAAACATGCCCACCCACATCTCAATGAGCATCTGGAATCTTCCGGGCACATAGGAAAAATGCGGTATGGCAAAGATCCGGATCGCTGCCGCAAAGATCAGCAGTCCGCCTGTCACGATAAACCCGGACAGCAGAGAAGGGTCAACATACAGGATGCCAAACAGGCTCACCTTGTTCCGGTCATGCAGGACTGCGTCTCTCATGAGCTCCTTTACTGTTTCATGACGCAGGGAAAACCTCTGGGTCATGATGATCCCCACCAGCAGCACTGCCAGAAGCAGCAGCAGAATGGTCAGGACCTTCTTTTTATTACGCTCTTTCAAGCCGCTCACCACCTCCTGATTTGTATTCACATCAATTATACGCTTTTATCTGCTTTTGTAAAGTTGTTTTGTGGAATTCCCCGGAGATCTGCGGACATAAAACTGCCCGCCGGGGAATCATCTTGACTAGAGGCGAGGACGAATAGTATAATTGATTCAATCTGTGACAGGAGTTTCAAGCTCCTGTCACAGATTGAGCCTCCGGCGGATCGCAGAAGCGATTTCGATTGACATGCAAACAAGGAAATATGGCAGATTTATCGGATTCCTGCGCCAGGGTAAATCTCTGGCCAGGCAGGAGGAAACCATGAGAGATAAGAAGCACAGGCACTCCAATCTGAATACAACCCCCCCCGCCGCCGCATCGGTGACCGGGCATGGCAGAAGGCCCGGCCTGTTCGTAAGGGCTGCCGCCTGCCTGCTCACCTGCATCCTTGCTGCTTCCGGTCTGTCCGGCTGCAGGAAGACTGAAAAAAAGGTGACATCCAATAATATTAAGGTAGATACAGCCATCGCCGATATCGGGAGGCTGGAGATCAGCACGGATTATATAGGAACACTGTCGCCCAATGTCACCATAGACGTGATCCCCCTTGTGGCAGGCACTGTCGAGTATCTTCCTGTCAAGGTAGGAGACCGGGTCGAAGCAGGAGACCTGTTATGCCAGCTGGATGATACTTCCGCGGACCTTTCCGTCCAGTCGGCCAGGGATGCTGTCGCTACCGCCAGGGCGGGAAAAGAGGCAGCAGAGATACAGTCGGATTCTGCAAAGATCCAGGCAGATTCCAATGTGAAGACACTGGAAAAGACATTGAAGGGCTATAAGGATTCACTGAAAACTGCGCAAAAGCAGCTCGACAAGCTCAAAGAATCCCGGAAGAGCATCCAGAAAGCGTCCGCCGCTGCAGAGCAGGCCTACCTTGCCGCGAAAAAGCGCTACAGGGATGCCGAGACGATCCTCATCCAGTTTGAGGATTTTCTCAACAAGAATCCGGACTGCAAGACGACCCCTGGGCTCACTGCGGCAGCCACCCCTGTTCCCGAAATACCTGCCGTTGACCCTGTACCTGTCCCGACGGATACTTCTGATGCCGCCGGCCAGGACGGACAGGGAAACGCCGGTGGAGAGGGAGACCAGGACGGATCACAGACTGTCAGCGGAGATACGGCAGGCAGCGGTTCACAGACTGCCGGCGGAGATACGACGGGCAGCGGTTCACAGACTGCAGATGGAGATGCGGCTGGCAGCGGGACTTCTTCCGCCGCCGACCAGGCGAAGCAGAGACAGGCACAGGCCCTTCTGGAAGCACTTACAAAGGCCGGGCTTACGGTAGAGTACCTTGGCAGCACCGGCATACGAACTTTAAACGAAGACGTAGATGACGTAAAAAGTTCCTACAGCGGAGTCGGCACAGGCCTGTCCCAGCTTGATGCCAATATATCTACTTTAAAAACCAGCATCAGTCAGCTGAAAGCCCAGATCTCTACCACGGAGGCAAGCCTGAAGAGTGCCAGGAAGCTTGCAAAAGCCGCATCTGCCGGTTCTGATGCCTATGATGCTCAGATAGAAGCTGCCAAAACCGGTGTGGAAGCCGCCGAGTACCAGAAAGATCTCTACCGGGTGACATCCCCCATCGACGGCATCGTGGACGCGGTCAATGTGAAAGAGAAGGCTCTGGCTGCCCAGGGTCTTGCTGCCTTTACCATCTCAGAGAAGGATTCCATGATCGTGACCTTCTATGTCCCGGAGGATGTGAAGAATTTCCTCCGCATCGGAGACAGGGTTACCCTGTTCAGAGAGGGGGATAAAGAAGATCCGGAGGTTCCCGGACATATCACCCTGATCGGCACGGCAGTGGATCCCCAGAAAGGACTTTTTAAAGTAGAAGCCGAGGTAATCACCACCGGTCAGAAGGAATTGTCAGGCGGCTCCAGTGTAAAGCTGTCTGTTGTCAGCAACGCGGTGGAGGGGGAGATCGTCATCCCCTATGATTGTGTATATTATGATGACGGTCAGGCCTATGTCTACCTGGTCACAGACGGAAAAGCTGTCAGGACAGACATCACTACCGGACTGTTCAATCAGAATAAGATCACCGTCACTTCCGGCCTGAATGCCGGAGACTGTGTCATCACCACATGGGCATCCGGGCTCAAGGACGGAGCAAAGGTTGAGATCATTTCAGGGGAGGAATCATAAATGAGTCTGACAAAGCTGGTTCTGAACCGACCGGTCTCTACCGCTCTTCTTGTCCTGGGCATCGTAGTGTTCGGTCTCATTGCCATCTTCAGTTTTGATATGGAGCTGATCCCGGATATCCAGATGCCTATGATGCTGGTCAATACCGTTTATCCCGGCGCAGGGCCGGACAGCATTGAGCAGCTGGTCACAAAAGAAATCGAGGATGCCGGAAGCTCTCTCTCCGGAGTAGAACAGGTCCTGTCCTATTCATATGATAATTATTCCATGGTCGCCTTCACCTATGATTACGACATGGACATGAATGACGCCTACACAGACCTGTCCGCTGCACTGGATATGCTTAAGCTGCCGGATGACTGCCAGGAGCCCACCATCCTGCAGATGGATGTCAACGCCATGGATACCATGACCATCTCCGTGACAAACGACGGTTCTTCAGATATGATGGCCTACATCGATGATACCATGGTACCTGCGCTGGAATCAGTGCCTGATGTGGCCAGGGTCCAGGTGACAGGCGGAAGGACCAATTATGTCCGAATTCAGCTTGACGAAAAGAAAATGCAGCAGTACGGCCTGAATATCTCTTCAATCGGCCAGACCATCGGGATGACCCAGTACAATGTGCCGGCGGGGACCATCAGCGGGGGAAGCCAGGATATCAGTGTCAATACCAGCGCAAAATATCTTTCTCTGGAGGATGTGAGAAACACGACCCTCACTACCGCCCAGGGGGCACTGATCACACTGGGGGATGTGGCAGAGATCAGCATGGCCGCCAAGGATCCCGATACCCTGAGCCGCTATAACGGAGAGAAGAATGTCAGCGTCAGCGTGGTCAAGAGACAGAGCGGTTCCACCGTCCGGGTCTGCCGCAATCTGAGAAAGGCTCTTAAGAAGCTTTCGGATTCTGACCCCGGTGTCAGCTTTGATACCAGCTATGATGCCGGCGAGAGGATCACCGACTCCTTACGATCTCTGGGGGAGACCCTTCTGATCGGTGTCGTGCTGGCTATGGTCATCCTGTTTGTCTTCTTCGGCGACCTGAGAGCCAGCCTGATCGTTGGAAGCTCCATGCCCCTTTCTATCTTTGCCACTCTGATCTGCATGTACCTGTTCGGCTTCAACCTGAATGTCATAACCATGGGGGCGCTGGTCATTGCCATCGGCATGATCGTTGACAGCTCCATCGTAGTGATCGAGAGCTGTTTCCGTCTGAGAGAGACCATAGATGATCCGAGAGAAGCAGCCTTAAAAGGAGCCGGCGTAGTATCCATGAGTATACTGGCCTCAACCATTACCACCTGCGTGGTCTACCTGCCCCTGTCCCTGATCTCAGGAATGTCGGGACAGATGTTCTCTCAGCTTGGCCTGATCATCGTTTTTGCCATGGTCGCCTCACTGATCATGGCCTTAAGCATCGTACCTCTCCTCTATGTTAAGATGAAGCCGGAGGAAAAGAAAAACAATATGGCCAACCGGATCCTGGATAAGGTCCGGGCTCTATACCGGAGAGGCCTTCGCAAACTGCTTTACCGAAAAAAAACGACCATGTTTGTCAGTGTCCTTCTCCTGCTGATTTCCTTCTTTCTGGCATCTACCCTGACCTTCGAGCTGATGCCTACCAGCTATGACGGCAGCATCAACATCACTGCCACCTTCCGTTCAGGAACAAAGCTGGCTTCCATGGGGGACCGGATGAAGGACCTGGAGAAGATGGTCGCAGCGGATAAGAATTTTAAGAACTACAGCCTTTCCATCAGCCAGAACACAGCCACTCTGACAGCCTACGCTGTAAAGCACTGTGAGAGAACCAGCGAGGAAGCGGTGGAGGAATACACCGAACGCCTGTCCAGGATGACTGATGTTGATATCTTTGTACAGGCTACAGGCGGAGGCAGCGAGATGATGAGCAATTATTCCTCCGACCTGGTGGACATCGTGCTTGAAAGCGATGACCTGCATGACCTGTCAGAAGCTTCCGCAAAGGTCGAAGCCATGATGCGCAAAACGCCCGGCGTTATCCATGTAAAATCTGACGCGGCGGCGGCCAGGACTTCTGCCCATGTGATTCTCGATCCGCTGAAAACCGCCAACGCCGGTCTTGCTCCGGCCCAGATTGCCGGAGACCTCTACCAGACCCTCACAGGCATGACTGCCGACAGCATGGAGCTGGGAGGAGAAGAATACGATATCATACTGAGATACCCGGAAGGCTCCTATGATGATCAGAACAAACTGATGGAGAAGGTCCTTACCGGTGCCACAGGAAATCAGGTCTCCCTCTCTGACATAGCGCAGCTGGAATTCACAGAAGAACCGCAGATGATCCAGAGAAGCAACGGCAGATATCAGCAGACCATCTCTGCGACAGTGACCACAGACAGTAAAAGCAAGGCTTCCAGAACCATAAGGAAAAAATGCGAGAAGATGAAATTCCCGGAAGGGACAGGCCTGAGTTCTTCCTTCATTGATGATATGAGATCCGAGAATCTCACATCCATCTTCAGGGCCATCCTGTCCGGCATCTTTCTGGTTTTCCTTGTGATGGCCATGCAGTTTGAATCCTCACGCTTCTCCCTGATGGTCATGACCTGTATTCCTTTCTCTCTCATAGGTTCCTTCCTGCTGCTCTTTTTGACCCGCAGCAGTATGAATATGGTTTCCATGATGGGATTCCTGATGTTGATGGGAATCGTTGTAAATAACGGCATCCTCCTGGTAGACACCGCCAACCAGGAGAAGGAGCACATGCCCCTGGAGGATGCCCTGGTGACTGCCGGAAGCATCCGGCTCCGTCCCATCCTGATGACGACCCTCACGACCATCCTGGCCATGGTGCCCATGGCATTCTTCAGTGACAACAAGATGATGAGCGGTATGGCCTTTGTCATCATAGGAGGGCTGATTGCCTCGACTATTCTCTGTCTTCTGATGATGCCTACCTATTATCTGATCCTATCGGGCAAAAAGAAAAATCAAAAAAATAACCAATAAAGTAAAAAAAACAGCGCATCTGCGCTGTTTTTTTAATCAATCCCATTCATAAGATGCCACGGCATCATATTCATCCGGTATCCCGACTGTCTCTATGCCGTCCGGAGCACCCATGACCCAGTCAACCCAGTCCTGCTGGGAAGCGATGGCGTCAAAGTTGAGCATGGTGGCCCCGGCGTCAAGCATGGTATCCTTCCGGGAGGTCATCTCCTCCTTCTTCACACAGAGAATAACCAGCTTCCCTTTCAGGATATAACGGTAAGGCTGCCTGTTCATAAAACTTGGGGCAAGGCTGGCTGCATAGAACGATTTATCCAGCAGAGGATCGATCTCCCGGGCCTCCCAGTCTACCGGTTTGCCCCAGACATTCTGGAAGACCAGCTCCTCCTGGGCAATCTTAGGTGCGATATGTCCCGGCCGCTCCCTGAACTGGACGTTGGAGGGGCTCAGGATATCCAGTCGTTTCTTCTTCGGTTCCTCCTTGCCGTAACCGCAGGCAATGACCACAACTACTTCTTTATCCGATGTGATGCCGGCAGCTTTTTTTGTCTCTTCACTGTCGCCGACAGTCAGCCAGCAGTGGCTGATTCCCATCTCTGTCAGCTTGAGACAGAGATCCTCGGCAATATAACCGGCATTGAACAGATAATGATCCTTTTTCTCCGACAGTAGGATCAGGTAAGCCGGAGCCATGAAACTCTTCCCCTGGTATCCGGCGACACCTTCCAGTCGTTCTCCGGTATCTCCTGTGCAGATAACCAGCTCCACAGGCAGATCAGGCAGGAGTCTGTGCAGACTGTCAAAGGACACTGCGATCTCGTCAAGCTTCTCTGCGGGCAGTCCCATTTTCCTGAATTCACGAATAGATTTTCTTTTTTCAATCTTCTCCATATACTTCATAGCACTCACTCCTTCCTGCAGGCATCCCGTCAATAAGGCGGGGCAGTCTTTACCTGAAACTCTATGTCTTCCTTCCTGGTAAGCAGGACACTGACACCGGCTTTTTCAAGCAGCCGGACAACATCCTCCTCCTCTGGTTCATCCTCAGAAGAACTGATGACAGCTTCCTTTGGAACGAACAGATCCAGGAGCATCTTCACCGTCTTTTTATCCCGGCCATGATGGGGAACCTTCAGCCATGTGTACTGGGTTCCGCCATACTGGCTTTCCACATACTGGGTCATCCGTTCATTCTCGGCATCCCCGGTAAACAGGAGTTTCCCCCCCTCAGCTATGACGCTGGTGATCAGTGAGAGGTTATTGTCCTGGTGTTTCTCAAACTCCGCCGTCAGAGGGGGATATATGGTAAATGACGCATTCAGTGCCTCAAATGACAGCATCTCCGTAACGATGACCTCCTCTGTCTCCGAGGAGGCAAGACTGTCCTCCAGGGCCACAAAGGGATCACTGTCCTTGGTCCCCAGAGGCATATAACACTTCTTAACAGGAACCGCCTTCAGAATCGCCGGCGCTCCCCCGATATGGTCTTTGTCATAATGTGTCAGGATCAGGGCTTTCAGTTTGTCGATCCCTCTTGACCTCAAGGCCTCAAGGATGATATCGGCATCCCCCTTCTCCCCGGTATCGATCAGGACCGCCTCCTGGTCATTATACAGAAGAAAGGCATCCCCGCAATGGTCAAGCCGGGGAGCCAGCACAGTAAAGGTATCCTTCTCCTTTCGGGCCCTGACCGGTTTCTGATCCCCGCTGTAATACTTAAGACCAAGCAGCAGACAGGCCGCAGCCAGGATGACCATCAGCAGAAGAACAGGAAACTTTCGCAAAATCCTCATCATATCACCTGCTTACTGCCTCGTTCGGCAATAGAGGGGGCAACAATCAGGACAACATTCATATTGCCGTTTCTGGTACGTATCTCGTCCAGCAGCTTCTTCTGGTTCAGCTTCCTTCTCGGTTTGATCCTGTAGCGCAGCTCACACATGGAGCCAAAATCTGTCGTCCTCACCATGAGCAGTCTGAAGCTCTGAGTATGTTTATTGAGGACCGGTTCAAACACCCCCTGAAAATCCAGATTCTCCGGAACCCAGATCTTTAAGATCATGCTGTCTGCATGGGAATCTCCCCAGTCAGACATCTCCAGTATATATAAAGCTGCTATCATGATCGCCGCAAAGAGAATGCCGTAGATCACATAGCCGCAGCCGCTCAGGACACCGCTGCATATGGCGGTAAAAAGATAAGAAAGGTCTTTCGTCTGTATGGGACCGCTTCGAAAACGGACCAGAACAAAGATGCCTGACAGTCCCAGACCGGTGGCAATATTACGTCCCACCATCGTGATCACGACCGCTGTGGCTACCGGAACAACCACCAGGGCCAGGGCCAGCCCGCTGGATGATATGTCTTTTCTGCGATTGTAAATATACAAGGCGCTGAAACACAGGCCGCACAATAAAGACGAGAAAACAATCAGCAGAAAACCTGTTAAAGTAATATCCAGGGCAATATCCGAATCCAGGATCCTGCTCAGGAAAGAGGGATTTTGTGTTGCAAGTGTCATAACAGCTTCTCCTTTAAATACGTGACAGAATATTAATAGTTTCTGAATCCTCCAAAACCTCTTCCTTGAGATAGCTTTTATAGGCCACTCCGTATTTGGAAAAGGAAGAGGTATAGACTTCCTCTTTTGAGAGGAGCTCTGTAAACCACAGGGGCATTGCTTCGCTCACCTTTACTTCCATCAGGCGGAAATCATCAGGCATCAGCTGCCGTCCCCTGTCCTTGTCGTCAAACCCTTTCGGATCCTTCAAAAATGTCAGATTCTTATCAAAAGTCACCCGAAAGCCGGAATCCTCTCTGTCAAAAAAAGCCAGCCGGTCGTACTCAATCCGCATGGAAGGACTGACCTTCTTACAGGAAAGATAATAGTCAATCTCCTTAAGTACCTGCAGGGTCATATAGGAGGCCTCCGCCGGATATTCCCGGGAAATCATAAAATCTACGGCCTCCTTGAGAGTCAGGCTCACTCTCCGCTTGGTCACAAGGCGATTGATCTTCTTCTTCATTTCAAGAAACACCCTGTCTTCCGGCGATTGGGGCAGACCATAGCTTCTCATACGAAGCTTCTCTTTATAGAAAGGCTTGGATAAGGATTCCCGGATCACATCAAATCCGTCTGTATCAAAATACAGGTTGCAGATAGAGTAGGTGCTTCCGTCAGCACAGAACCGATCCGCCTCCATGTGTTCCATGATCACCGGAAGGAGCCTGTTCATGACAGCCTCATCCATCAGGTATTTCTTCTCATATCGTTTAAAAACCGTTATCGCTGACATGGTCAGTACTCCATTTCTCCCTGGCATCCGGCCTCGGAAAGCGCGTGCTTCACCTGAACCCGGGCTCCATCTTCTTTATCCTTATTGACATACAGTCCGGTATAGGCATACATGCCGTATTTACCTGCATCAATATCGATGGTCCCACTCCGGATATCCAGGAGACCATTAGAATGAATCCCGTCTGTCCCGGCCTTGAGGGTAAGAGTTCCTGCCTCTATAATGACACTCTTCTTCCCGTGCAGAGCCTGCTTCGCAGCTTCAACCTTTAAGCTGCCACCCTTAATCTTTAAGTCCTTGGTAGAAAAGATCCCGTGCCCCTTGTCCGAATGCACTGTGAGGAGACCGTCCCCTTTCACAGTCAGGTCAGACCTTGCGTAAATGCAGGCTTTCTTGCGGGGATGCGATCCTGTGTAGGTCTCTGTAAATGAATTCTCGCTCTCATCTCTCAGTTTCATAGAGACCTTTTTGGCAGACTTCACATAGACAGCCGGCCCGTAATGACAGCTGACTGAGACACCGTTCAGCTTCAGCTTAACCTCACTGTCCTCCCCTGCATCAACAATGATCTGCCCATCATCTAATTTCCCTCTTAACATATAGGTTCCGCCCTTGCAGAGGATGACTTTTTGGCCGCTGATCTCCATGCCTGTATCATGGTTTGTAAAAATATGATCGTCATTAAACAGGATCTCCCTGGATACTTCTTCCTCGGAAAAAGCATGGCGGATCCTTGGCGCTAAAGGATCCGTACCACTGTAAAGATAGATCGCGGCAGCCCCTGTTACGAGCAGGGCAGCAATGATCAGCAGTAAGGGTAGTGTCTTTTTGTCCTTCATGCTCTTCCTCCTGATTATATCATGGATCCACAGGCTTTTCTACAGATTCCGGAGCACTTCTGCGTATGTCCGGCAGCGTTCTCCGTCAACGACATGCACTTCATCATAAGCGCCCACCTCCTCGGAAAAGATACCGAACTCATCCAAAGCCGCATACATATCCTCGCAGCCGGCAGCGATATTGTCCACAATAAACTCATGATTAAAGTTGATCGTGCCTCCGACCAGTCCGCCCATATCTCTCCTCGGGTAGAGATGAACAAAAGAAGCACCGTTAAAATACTCTTCACGGTTCAGCCCGATACCCAGCACCCCCAGGCCCGAAAGACCCGCTGCCTCCCTTCTGGAAGCACAGTGAATCACAATAAACCGCCGGTATCCCAGATAATACATAGGGGCGATGGGGACATTACTGCCAAAGACCGGAATCCCGCCATCGATGTACTTTACCCCCCTGATGTCTCTCTGTCTGAAGGCGACAGGAACAGCGGCACTGGCCAGAAGGCAGTTTACTTTCTCTTCATCAGACATCGTATTGAGGATAAAATCCATGGGATAAGCTTTGTTATAGTCAAAGGCGGTGACCACAGTGAGGGGACTGTCCATCGTGATGCCGGACACCACGCCGCTCCGGCGGATCAGCTTCTCCAGATAGCGGTCGTTCTCCTCAGAGGGGCCAAAAAAGCCATCCGTCCCATTCATACCTTCTTCTTCTATACATTCCCACTGCTGCAGCATAACCTCTATACCGGCACCTGCCAGAAGGGCCGCGTTCAGTGCGCCGGCAGAAGTGCCGGCGATACCGGTAATGTCAGCCGGCAGCCTGTCCGCAGCATGCTCCATAAGGACCTTGCAGGCCCCCACCTGATAGCTGGCCTTGGCACCCCCTCCTGCCAGGATCAGGGCGATACCCGAGGAATCCTTCTCGATCCTGGTCTTAAGCCCATCCTCTGCCAGCTTTCTGATCTGACTGGCACGGATCTTGTTGTCAGCCGGATTGACCCTCTCGTCTTTCATGCGTTTCGTTCTGTCAAGATTGTCCCAGACCCTTCCCATGGTCTCTTTGATCTCCTGGTCCCCAATCAGGTCCATGACTTTTTTCATTGATTCACGATCCATACCACTCACCCCTTTCAGGCTCGGATTCCGCTTCTCTCCTGGTGGTTTACTCTCTGATCAGGCTCTGCTGCATCCTGCTTCTTATATCGAAAGAATCCAACGTCAACGCATTAAAAGGACGGCTGTTGCATAAAAGGATAATAAACATGCAGCAGGCCAGGAGGAATATGATATAGGTCTGCGGAAACAGCGCAAGGACGATGCTCTTTCCGGAGGCTGACAGGAAAATCCTGATCAGAAAATAGTGCAGGGCAAAAACGGGCAGGGTATTTGCACCGATTTTTGAAAAGATATTCTTCCCTGCCGGGATCGCAATGATCACCAGTATTCCGATCAGGCTGGCAGCAATATACTGCTGTGCCCGGTACAGCAATCCTTCGAAGCCTGAAATATTCAGCTCATCATAGGCTTTCTTTGCCTTCAGGATATGAATAAAGTCAAAATATCCGGCTCCTCTTGCTATAAAGAAAACAGCAAGAAGGATCAGCAAAATAGCCGCCGGCAGCCCCATCCAGGGTCGGTTCCATTTCTCCAGCTGCCTGCGGTCGGCATAATAACCGGCAAGGAAAAAGGGATAGAAGACACAGGCCCGCATGGCAGAAAACAAGGTGCCGAGACCATCGATATATCCTGCCGCCAGGCCTGCAAGTATGGCCACTGTCATAACGACAGCCGGTCTGCAGTCCTTCAGGCAGATTGTCAGTATAAGAAACATGAAGATGGCCAGGGCATACCAGTCCGGCCCGTTTGTCTTTAGAAAATTCAACTTCAGCTTGCCCCTGTACATCCATGTACCGGCAGCATCCAGCGTCCGTATGAACAGATACAGGGCCAGGTAGGAAAAGACCCTCCTCCACTGCTTCTTCCGTATGATCGTCTTGGAAAAAAGGCCTGATATAAAGATAAATAAAGGCATATGAAAAAGATATATAAAAAAGTACAGTCCTTTTACTGACTCTGATTCATTGCGAAAAGGATAAAGCAAATGTCCCAGGACAACCAGAAATATCAGTACGAATTTCAGGTTGTCCCACTTTGCGCTTCTCTCATCATCCGCCATAATTGCAAAAACATCTCCTCTCTGATCTGTTTTGATTTCATTGTTAATATTCAATCGCTGAGGCGATTTCGATTGACTCTCTGACGCTGTTATGGTTGATAACTGCCCGCGAGTCTTAGCGCTATCTAGGATAACACATTTGCCAAAGAAGTTCAATCTTGTTTAAATAACCGGGAAGGGGTACAATACTATTACCAAGTCCCTTCTGTAACAGGAATCATCAGAATTTTGCGACAGAGTTTAAAAAGGAGTTTCCCCGAGATGAAGGATCGAATCAGACAGTGTATTATTGTTTCTCTGGCCATCGCTCTGCTTGCGGGGTCATTTGTTGTTCTTTCATACCGGGGGTTTGTACCTTTTGGTGCAAGAGTTCTCTACTGGGATCATACCCATTTTCTGCGCAGCACCTGGACACAGGGGGAAGAGCCAAACCGCTTCATGGACAGTGATGGATCTCTGTGTGAGGGCTGGTATCGCAAAGAGGATAAAAAGAGCTACTTTGTCCACGGGCTCCCCGTCACCGGCCCCTGTGAAATCGATGGAAAACAGTATTTCTTTGACGAGGAAGGGTATATGGAGACAGGCATCGTCTCCGATGGCCAGGTCAAAAGGTACTATTCTGATGAGGGCGTCCTGCAGACCGGCTGGATCCACCTCTCTGAAGATACCTATTACTTTGATGAAAACGGTATGAAAACCGGATGGTTTGAGGACAAGCACAGGACCTGGTATTTTACCGAGGATGGAAAGATGCTGACAGGCTGGGGAAAGATCTCCGGCAGGCTCTATAATTTCCGGGAAGACGGAACCCTTCGAAACGACGGCTGGTACCAGGAAGGCCGGAACACCTATTATCTGAATCCTGACGGACATGCCTCCTCCGGGAGAGCCATTATTGACAACCAGGTCTATTTTTTCTCTGACAGCTGCCGGATGTTCCAAAACTGCTGGGTCGGCAACAGCTATGCGGGAGAAGACGGCGTCATGGTGAGAAGCTTAAGCATCGACGGCCTGTCGGTTGATGATGCCGGAGTAAAAGTCTATCACGGATCTTATGGCAGCGGGGGCAGCCTTTATATCCCCTCCCTCTCCCTGAAGGTTCCTGTTTATCTGACACCGGGAGGACCGGAAGGACAGGATATTACTGACCGGGGCAACTCGGCAGCCTGCCTGACCTCCTTCAGGATGCCTGTGATCGCCGACCACAAGAACCAGGGATTTGAAGCCATCAAGCAATGTCTCCCGGGTCGTACCATCGCCTTTGTACTGACACCCGATTCTGTCACTGAATACGTCTGCACCTCTCTTTGTGTCGGAAGCAATGTGGAAGATGATATCCTGGATGCAGCCGGAAAGACGATCGACGACAGCGGGGCAGACCTCTGTCTTTATACCTGCAACGAAGACTGGAAACATGTCACTATCGTGTTCTTCAGGAAAATCAAATCGGCGGGCTGATCAATCGGATTCGTCTCGAAAAAAACACTTCCCAAAAATCTGTCTCTTTCGGGAAGTGTCATAATCATATCGTTTATTCTACTGTATACGGCATCAATGCAACGTGTCTTGCTCTCTTGACAGCAACAGTAAGTGCTCTCTGATGCTTTGCACAGTTGCCTGTGATCCTTCTTGGTAAGATCTTACCTCTTTCTGATACATATCTTTTCAGCTTGTTGACATCCTTGTAGTCAATTGCTGTATTCTTATCTGCACAGAAAATGCAAACTTTTCTTCTTCTGCGTCCGCCTCTTCTTCTCATAGGAGAATCGCCACGCTCTCTGTTGTATGCCATTGATATTACCTCCTGATTATCCTTAAATAAATGGCAGCTCTTCCTCAATACCCTCCGGTATCGTCATGAAACCATCGCTGACGGCCTCACCGGGTTCCGGGCGGCTTGTCATGGTAGGCTGGGGTGCCTGTGCTGCTTCCGGCTGAGGATTCTGGTATCCGCCTCCGTGCTGGAA
>CADBNQ010000082.1 GCA_902796045.1 uncultured Lachnospiraceae bacterium
GGAGAAGGTGGGATTCGAACCCACGGTACCTTTCGGTATCACTAGTTTTCAAGACTAGCTCCTTAAACCACTCGGACACCTCTCCATTCCTATGACCGTCACATGTTGCGACTCGATTATGATAACATTTTCAGGTTTTCTTGTCAACTCTTTTTTTCCGGTCCTTCTGTGCCCTGATTAAAACCTGTTGATCGGCACATCTTCCAGAAAGGGCTCTATTTTTCTGATCTCAACCTCATAGCCATAATCGGGATTTACCTGGACATGGACCCGGTCTCCGATCCGGCGTCCCATCAGGGCCTTTCCCAGTGGTGATTCGATACTGACCCTGTTCTTCATGGGGTCTGCCAGAACTGTTGTGACAACAGAAAAAACATCTTCCTCCTGGTCCTCTTCAAAATAAAGGGTCACTGTCTTGTTCAGTCCGACCTGGTCTGTTTCTGACTTATCTTCTATGACTCTGGCATTCCTGATCATTTTTTCAAGATAGCGGATCCTGCTTTCATTCCTGTTTTTTTCTTTCTTTGCTGCATGATATTCAAAATTCTCACTGAGATCTCCATGGGCACGGGCAGTCTTGACGTGTTCAAGAAGTTCCTTTCTGAGCACCACTTTCCGATATTCGATCTCTTCTTCCATCTTTTTTATATCAGCTTCTGTAAGAGCGTGCTTTAACATCCTGTTGCCTTCCTCTCATTTCGCTTTCAGTTCTTTCCACAGTCTTGTGTAATATCTGTCTGTCTCTGTTCCCAGGTATTCGTATACCTCACATTGGCTGAGGATCTCTTCCGGAGGAAATATTGTCTCATCACTCCTGGTTTCCTCATCGAGGTCTTCATAGACTGCTTTATTGGGAGTCCCGTAATATATATAATCAAAGTTCATTTCTGCTGTCTCTTTGCGATTCATAAAATCAATAAACTGCTCGGCTTCTTTTTTATGCCTGCAGCAATCCGGAACGGCCCAGCAGTCAAACCAGACGTTCGAGCCTTCCTTTGGAACGACATAGCTCAGGTCCTCATTAGCATCCATGGCTTCAGTGGCATCCCCGGAGTAAGTGACAGCCATAGCGGCGTCCCCCGCGATCATGGCATCCCTGATCTCATCTACCAGATATGCCTCCACCAGAGGTTTCTGGTCCATCAGGAGCTTCTGGGCTTCTTTCAATTCCCTTTTATTCCGTGTATTGACAGAGCAGCCTTTCCATTTTAAGGGCACCAGAAAAGCATCCCTCATGCTGTTTTGCATGATGATCTGATTTTTATAACGAGGATTCCAGAGAATCTCCCAGCTGTCTACCTGATCAGTGACCATCTTATTATTGTAGAGTATCCCCAGGGTTCCCCAGAGATAAGGGACAGCATATTTGTTTTCCGGATCAAAGGCCCGGCATAGCTCCAGATAGCGCGGATCGATATTCCCATAGCTGGTCATCCGGGACTGATCCAGAGGCAGAAGATGCCCCTCCAGCATCATTTTCTGAATCATATAGTCTGAGCTGCAGATCAGGTCATAGTCAATCACACCGGAAGAATACTTGGTATACATATCTTCCGGAGTCAGATATTCCTCATATCTGACATGAATCCCTGTTTCTTTTTCAAACATTTCTATCGTTTCCCGGTCGATGTAATCACCATAATTGAAAACGATAAGATCCTGCCTTCCATCCGCTTCACCGTCCCTGCCGTGACATCCGGACAGGAAAATAATCCCTGAACACACTGCAAGGATTATTAAGGGAAGGATCATATTCACTTTTCCGGTCTGTCTTGCAGCCACACTTGTCTGTCTCATCAGTTATCCTCTCTCTTTGATGTGTTGATCTCCGAGAAGCGGTACACCATGCCCAGAATCAAAAGGATTGAGATCAAAAATAAGGTTGACAGGGCGTACATCTGCGGATTAATTCCTCTTCTCAGCTGCTGGTACAGCATGGTTGAGATGGTATTGATGCCGGGTCCTTTTGTAAAATAAGTCACCACAAAATCATCCATGGACACTGTAAAAGCAAAAAGGAAACCGGCGATGATCCCGGGAAAGATCTCAGGGAGAACCACCTTGAAGAAAGCGTAGGTCTGGGAGGCTCCCAGGTCCAGGGCCGCTTCATATACACCTTTGCTGGCATCTCTTAGTCTGGGCATCACGTTGATGATCACATAGGGAACCCCCAGTGTCACATGGGCAATCAGCATGGACCCAAAACCCAGAGTAAGAAAATGGGCGAAAAGCAGCATGATCGCCACTCCTGTGACAATATCCGCATTCAACATGGGGATATTTGTAATGTTGATCAGTACAGCCCTGAGTTTTTTTCCCATGACCGACATGCCCACACAGGCCAGGGTCCCCAGGACAACAGCGATCAGGGCGGCCGAAACAGTCAGGAGCAATGATGTTCTCAGAGCTTCAAGCACCTCCTGGTTGTGGACCAGGTCCGCATACCAGTGCAGAGTAAAGCCTCCCCAGATATTTCTGGCCTTTGAATTATTGAAAGAGCAGATGATCAGAATAGCCAGGGGGGCATAGAGGATCAGAAGGATCAGGACAATATATAACCTGCCGGACAGCTTTTTGATATTTACCATGATACCATATCCTCCTCGCCGGACCCGGTCTTGTTCATAATTGCCATGCTGGCAAAGATAAAGAGCATAAGCACGATGGACAAACCTGATCCGAGGTTCCAGTTGCTGGACAGGTTGAACTCCTGGTCGATCACATTGCCGTACAGCAGGATCTTGGAACCGCCCAGGATATCAGCAACAACAAACTCTGAGATGCTGGGGATAAAGACCATGATGATTCCACTGATCACTCCGGGTACAGAAAGAGGCAGGATGATCCTGGTCAGTATCGTCAGTCCATCGGCTCCCAGATCTCCTGCAGCTTCTATGACATCCTGGTCAATCTTTCTGATGGCATTGTATATGGGCAGGATCATAAAGGGGAGATAATCATAGACCATCCCGATCATGATCGCTGTCCTGGAATACATGAGATGAACCGGGGCAAGACCCAGAAACTCAAGCAGGGCATTAAGAATGCCTGTATTTGACAGGATCATCTGCAGAGCCAGTATACGAAGCAGGAAATTGATCCACATGGGTATAATGAAGATCATGATCAGGATGTCCGTGTTTTTCCCTTTCCTCCGGCCCAGAATCAGGGCAAGAGGGTAGGCAAGAAGCAGGCAGAACAAAGTACTGCCGAAAGCGATCACAACGGAATTGATAAAAGCACGATAATGAATCGGGTCAGCAAAGGCCGCCAGATTGTCCCAGGTAAAGCTTCCGTCTCCATTGGTCATCCCATAGTAGATCACCATAAGAAGGGGCAGGAGGATAAAACCTGCAGACCAGATGATATAGGGGCCTGACCACAATCTGCGATTATCAGTCATCAAAAGTCACCGCTTTCTCATCTTCAGATTCCGGTTTATTCATGATCTGAATATTAAAAGGAATCACCGAAATACTCACTTTAGTTCCCACCGGATAGCAGAAGGTGCTGTGCACCAGCCATTCGTAACCGGCAGCCATGACATCCATCTCATAATGGACACCCTTAAAGATCACAGAGGTGACCTCGCCATCAAGGTTTCCCACGCCGGGTTCCTTCAGTACAACATCTTCAGGCCTGATCACCACATCAACGGGCCGGTTCCTTCCAAATCCTGTGTCAACACAGTCGAAGCGGACGCCCAGGATCTCTACCAGCCGGTCCTCGATCATAATCCCGTCCAGAATATTGCTGTCACCGATAAAGTCAGCGACGAAGGCATTCTCCGGTTCGTTATAGATATCCTCAGGGCTGCCCATCTGCTGGATATATCCCTGGTTCATGACAACCACGGTATCGGACATGGTCAGCGCCTCTTCCTGGTCATGTGTGACATAGACGAAAGTGATCCCCAGCTCTTCCTTCAGTCTCATCAGCTCATACTGCATATCCTGGCGGAGCTTCAGATCAAGGGCACCCAGGGGCTCATCCAGCAAGAGGACCCGGGGCTCATTCACGATGGCCCGGGCAATGGCAATACGCTGCTGCTGGCCCCCGCTTAATGAAGATGGCTTTCTTTTCTCATAGCCTTCCAGGTTAACCAGCTTCAGGGCATAAGAAATCTTGTCCCGGATATAATTCCGGGACTTTCCACGTATCTTTAAGCCAAAGGAGATGTTCTCCTCCACATTCATATGCTGAAACAGTGCGTATTTCTGGAAAACAGTATTCAGGTTTCTCTGATTGGCAGGGACATTTGTGATATCCCTGCCATCAAAAATCACCTGCCCCGTATCCGGCATCTCAAATCCGCCGATAATGCGGAGGGTCGTTGTCTTTCCGCAGCCTGACGGACCCAGAAGGGTCAGAAATTCGTTTTCTCTGATATCCAGCTCCAGCTCATCCAGTACCAATGTGTTTCCAAAAGATTTGGAGATATTGTGTAAGCGGATCAAACTATCTTTCATATCTACCTGTCTTGTATCAATCAATCAGTATCTTCTTTTACCCAGGCAATCTTATTCTTAAGAATCTCTGCAATCCTGGTTACCACCGGTTTGATGGCAACAAGTGCCTGTTCCCGGTCGGCACCGGAAGCTGTCACCCTGATCAGAACGCCATCCTCCTTGGCATATGTGGCAACAGTCGGATTGGCGCTGTCGAGCAGATCACCGAGCTGGTCTGCTACAGGTCCTTCGCCAATCTCTCCCAGGGGCATCTCATCCGGTCCCTTGATCTTGATATTGATAGACACAAAGACCTGGTTGGACAGCTTGTTGATAAAAAGGCTGCAGCATTCCGCAAAAACTGCCTTCATCTCTTTGGGCGGTCCGGGAAGCATGATGATTGCTTTTTCGCCCTGGGCCATGATCAGTCCCGGTGCCAGTCCCACCGGATTGGTGATCACGATGGAGTCCTCGGGAACCATGGCCTGCTTCTTCTGACTGTCGGCCATCTCATAGATCCCGTACGATTCCAGCTTCTCCTTGACATGATCGTACTGACGCTGATCAAAGACCAGTTTCTTCCCGAAGAAGGATGCAGCCGCTTCCTTGGTCAGATCATCCTTGGTGGGTCCAAGACCTCCTGTCATAATGATCATATCAGAACGCTTCAGGGCTACTTCCAGAACCTCCTTGACACGGTCTTTGTTATCCCCCACTACCGTATGGTAGAAAAGATCAATCCCTCTGCGGGCCATCTCTTTGGAGATATACTGTGCGTTGGTATTGACGATATTGCCAAGCAGCAGCTCCGTACCTACACAAATAATCTCAGCAACCATTATTTATCCCTCCTCGTTTATGTCAACGTCTTTCACTGATCACCTGGTTGATGATATCCAGAAGCGCAGCATTCTCCTTCGTCACTGCAGCTCCGTAATTCTGTCCTGCAAAGCGGTCGCCCAGTATCCGGGTATTTTTGTCTGCATATCCCTTAAGAATGCTGACATCTACGGACATGACGTCTATATTACCATCCTTCAGAGCTTTAAAAAGCTGTTCATAGCTTTCATATTCACAGAATATGGGGTTGATGGTGATGTTGTTCATCGTGTTGATATAGTTGATAAAGTCTTCTCTTGTTGTGGCATTGCGGGGAACCCCGATATATTTGCCGTCCAGGTCCGCTATGGAGCGGATATCTCCGGAACCGACAGAATTCGGGTCATCTCCGGAGCTCCTTACCATCAGTCCTATATAATCGGTATAATAGCTTTCCGAGATGGCGAACCTCTCAGCTCTCTCCCTCGTAATGGTATAGGTGGCGATCATACAGTCAATCTCACCATTTGCCAGTTTTTCTTCACGGTCTGCCACTGTCACGCCGGTAAAGGATACCAGCTTCCTGTCTCTGGCTTCATCTGCTGTAACGCCAAAAATCTTTGCAGCCGTCTCATAGGCGATGTCCACCTCGATCCCCGACCAGCTGTCATTCTCCGCATCATAATAAGACAGGTCAGGAACGTCCATCTTACACCCTGCAATAAGAAAACCCCGGTCTTTGATCTGATCAATGATCCTGGCATCCGTGCCTGCGCTGTTCCCACCGTCAGAAGCTTCTGACGAATCAGTCTGAGCAGCAGAGCTGCTTCCATCGGATGCAGCCGGAGAAGAGCAGCCGGCACACAGGGCAAGGACCAGGCTAAACAAGAGAATCTTCTGGATCTTTCTATACATACTCTGCCTCCGTATCACTATAGAATACCTCTCTGTCCAGGTCTCCGTTCTGATGAGCTACAACGGTTGTGCAGACGGCGTCTCCGGTAATGTTGACAGCTGTCCTCAGCATGTCAAGGATACGGTCTACACCCATGATCAGGGAAATGGCCTCAACAGGAAGACCTACTGCTGCAAATACCATGGAAAGGGTAACCAGTCCGACAGACGGGATACCGGCCGTTCCGATAGAAGCCAGGGTCGCTGTGGCAATAACTGTCAGATAACCGCCCAGACCCAGTTTCATCCCATAAGCCTGCGCGGCAAATACAACGGCCACACCCTGCATGATGGAGGTACCGTCCATGTTGATGGTGGCCCCCAGAGGGATAGTAAAGGAAGAGATCCTGCGGGAAACGCCGATCTTCTCCTCCAGAGTATCGATATTGATCGGGATGGTTGCGTTGGAGGTAGATGTGGAGAAGGCAAAGGCCATAACCGGGAAGAACCTCTTGATAAATCTGACCGGGTTGAGCCTTGTGAAGACAACCAGCATCACCATGTATACAATGAAACACTGGATAGCCAGTCCCACAACTACGCTGAGCATATATTTCAGTAATGGGATGAATCCGTCAAAGCCGAGATTGGAGAAGGTCCTGGTGATCATACAGAAGACGCCCAGGGGGGCAAACTGCATGACAAGATTGGTCATCTCCATCATCAGATCATTGCACTGGACCATGAAGTTGGAAATCATCTCCGCTTTCTCACCCATCTTAGCCAGAAGAATACCGACAAGCAGGGCAAAAAGGATGATCTGAAGCATAGTTCCATTAGCCAGAGCACCGATGGGGTTCTCCGGGATGATATTCAGAATGGTATCCACTGCAGAGGTGCTCTCTGCTGCAACAGCCTCTCCTTTCTGAATGGAAGCCATATTGAGTCCGATGCCGGGCCGGATCAGAGTGGCAACACTGATAGCCACTGTGACAGCCAGGGCAGTTGTACACAGGTAGAAAAGAATCGTCTTTCCACCGACCTTACCAAGAGATTTCGTGTCGCCGATGGCAGATGCACCGCACACCAGAGAGCAGAAAACCAGCGGTACGACCAGCATCTTCATCAGACGGATAAAGCCATTTCCTATCACATAGAAGATACCATCAATAAACACCGTATCTCTGATATAACCGTGGGGAATAAACAGATTAAATATAACACCGAGTATCAGACCGGCGATGAGGCCGATAAAAATCCGGGAAGTCAGTCCCAGCTTCTTTTTCTCTTTTTTAGCGCCAGTATCTTCCATAAATCAGCTCTCCTTCTTGTTAATATAGACCTTCACATAGTTTCTCAGTTCTTCTTTCCAGTCAGGCATTTCAAAAACACCTGTCATCTTCATCATCAGGTTCTCAAGCAGGGTGGTGGTGGTCAGTCCTTCCTTTTCCGCAAAGGTTCCGCTTACCAGGGAAATATCATTTCCCGTCAGATACAGAATCATCCTGGCATATTCGTAGCGTGTGCAGGCACCTTCGCAGGAAGCATGATAAATACCGTATTCCTTCTTGTCCAGCATAAGCTCAATAAAACGCGCGATCAGGTCTGAGCTGGTCGGAGTGCTGATCTTGTCAAAAGCTGCGGTAAAGGGTTCCTTGGCTGCCGCTTTCTCCAGCACATAGGAAATATAATCATCTCCCCCGCCGTACACCCAGGAGCTTCGGATGATCAGGTGCCTGGGATTAAGCTCTCTGACAAAATTCTCCCCGGCAAGCTTTGACTTTCCGTAAACAGTGACCGGTGTAGGAACATCAAACTCTGTCTTGGGAATAGCATGTTCGCCGCTGAACACGTCATCACAGGACAGATGGATGATCTTGGCATTGTCCTGTCTGGATGCCGTCGCAAGATTCCTGGCTCCTAAGGCATTCACCCGGAAAGCCTCAACAGGATTCTCTTCGCAGCTGTACACATCAGACACACTTGCGCAGTTGATGACTATATTGGGTTTGTAGATATTCATGTGCTGCTGTACAGACTCCAGATCAGTGACATCTACATCCCGGCCTGTTGCGATGATCCGGTAATCAACATTCTTCTTCAGCCGCCTCATGATGGATGTTCCGATCTTTCCCGGAGCCCCCGTGATCCAAATAGAATTCCTTCTCATACTACATCTCCTTCTTTCCCTTTTTTGCTTTTCATCATACCATAAAGATTGATTTTATGCAATAAAGCAGAGGCCGGGACACGAATGCATAGGCTTATGTCCCGGCCTGAATGTCTTTATTCTTTTGTCCTTCCGGATCAGGCAATCCCTGCCGCCCGGCCGGTCTTATCTCCTCTTCTGGAGGAACTCCGGAATCTTGATCTCCATATCAGAGTTATCATGAGATCTTACAGTCCGCTCCGGCTCCTTGTTATGTCTGCCTGGAGCCGGCTTCTCCGGCTGCTCTGGCTCAGCAGGTTTATCTGCAGGAGCTTTCCTGGCGGGTACTCCTGAAACATCACGCAGACCGGTGGCAATAATAGTGATAGAAACCTGATCCTCCGGAATATCTTCACTTTCAACATTACCGAAGATAATGTTGGCTTCATCTCCGGCAACCTCTGTGAGATAGGAGACAGCTTCATATACTTCCTGGATGCCGACATCTCCTGAGAAGTTGATGATGATGTCGGTAGCTCCGGAGACTGTTGTCTCGAGCAGAGGACTCTCCATGGCCTTCTTGATGGCTTCCACTGCCTTGTCGTCTCCGCTTCCGGCACCGATCCCGATGTGGGCAATGCCTTTATCTCTCATGACAGTCTGTATATCTGCAAAATCGAGATTGATCAGTCCAGGCTTAAAGATGAGGTCTGTGATGCCCTGAACACCCTGCTGAAGTACTTCATCTGCTTTAATAAATGCATCTTTGATGGAGGTTCGTTTATCACAGATCTGGAGGAGCTTGTCATTGGGGATAATGATCAGAGTATCTACGTTCTCCTTCAGACGCTCTATACCGAGCACTGCATTATTCATACGGGGTTTCCCTTCAAAGATAAAGGGTTTTGTAACGACACCCACAGTAAGAATGCCCAGTTTCTTGGCAATCTGGGCAACAACGGGAGCAGCTCCGGTACCGGTTCCGCCACCCATACCACAGGTGACAAAGACCATGTCAGCATCCTTGATCAGCTCTGTCAGTTCTTCCTTGTTCTCCTCAATAGCTGCAGCGCCAATCTCGGGTTTGGCACCAGCACCAAGTCCCTTGGTCAGTTTCTCGCCAATCTGAACACGGGTAGCTGCCTTACACAGGTCCAATGCCTGTTTATCTGTGTTAATGCCTATCAGGTCAACACCTTCAATAGATTCATCAACCATACGGCTCACTGCATTGTTGCCTGCTCCACCGACACCGATTACCAGGATTTTTGCCTGTGCTAATTCTTCATTTGAAATAATTTCCAGCAAGGGTCTACTCCTCCTATTCTATATGAATGCAAATTGCATCGTATTCTTGTCATCCCTCATCTGATATAATAAGGTTTTTTTTCAAAATAATCAACTGTTTTTTAATTTTTTATTAAGTAAAAACGAATCACTCATGAAATGTTATTATTTCCTTCTCATCAGTGTAAAGATGCATATCGATCTTCCCCTTGTTTTTCTCCCGGGAGACTGTCTCCAGGACAGAGGCAAGCTTGGACATCTTATCCTCCAGATAATCCGTGCTGCCAAGGAAGATCTCGTAATCACCTGAAATCAGTGTGATGTTATTCTCACCCTCAAAATGGATCTCTGATATATCAAGCCCGTAGGCCACGATCTTCTTGGTGATCACGACGATCGTCCGAAAATAATTCCCCTTTACCGGAATCTTCTCACCAAGGACCATCTTATCATACTCCAGTCCTGTGACAACAGGGACGCCCTCAAAGAGATGGTTCCTGCTCTCCATGGCGATGCCTTCCTCGTTAAAATAGACATACTTTCCCATGTACTTGAACACACCAGCCCGGAACTTTTCCTTCACCTTGACTTTCAGGATATGAGGGTCTTCACAGCTCATGGTAATGTTTTCCACAAAAGGAAGATAAGTCTGTCCCAAGATTCTGTTTTCAATGATCATGGCCAGGGTGTTGGGGATGTAGTACTCTGACTGAATGGCATGAATCACTTCAGAGTCCGAATATGTAATTGTGTCAGTGATCAGCATACCCTCGATCGAATAGCAGATGACCACATAAGCCGATCCTGCCGCCAGGATCAGCAGAAGGAGGACAGGCAGAATAATCTTCCAGACCTTCCTCTTCTTTCTCTCCGGGACAAGAGTCAGTTCAGTATTCTCCATGGATAAACTATCTCCTCTATGTTTATCAGATTCAATCCCTTCAGACGGCCTTACCGGTTCAGGTCCGGGTATACCTGGACACCGAAAGGACCAGCCCCATTTCCACGAGCAGGAAGACCATGGATGTTCCTCCGTAACTGATAAAAGGCAGGGGTACACCGGTATTTGGGATGGTATTTGTCACAACGCCGATATTAACAAATACCTGAATCCCGATGTGGGCGATGGCTCCGATGACAATCATGGAACCGAAAAGGTCTGAAGATTTCATAGCCACTCTCAGAAATCTCCACAGCAGGATGAAATAAATGATGATCACACAGATTGCTCCGAAAAGCCCCAGTTCCTCGCAGACGATAGAGAATATCATGTCATTATGGGTTTCAGGGAGAAAGCCCATCTTCTGCATACTCTGTCCCAGACCTTTTCCGAAAAGGCCGCCTGATCCGATGGCATAGAGGCCCTGCATGGTCTGCATCCCCTTTTCACTGTCCTCAGGATGAAACCAGGTCGTAATCCTCTCCATCCTGTAGCTGGCGGTCATAAGCAGGACGCCCAGTCCCGACGCAGCCACCACTCCCATCACAATAAAGGGAGTGTATTTTGAACTGGCCACGAAGATCATGATCACCGTGATGGCAAGCAGGATGATGCAGGTACTCAGATTCTCCACTCCTACCAGGCCGATGATCGGGATCACCAGCAGGAAGCTCTTCAGGACTCCCTTTGTCTCCTGCATCTGGATGGCATGGTCACTGATATAGATGGCAAGCAGAAGGATCAGCGTGACCTTGGCAGCCTCTGAGGGCTGAAAACGGAGCGGTCCCACGGAGATCCATCTCTTTGATCCATGGCTGACAGCAGCGAAAACCAGAGTAAAAGACAAAAGCAGGAAGGTGCCGGCGTAGTAAAGATAAAAAAAGATATCCCTGCTGTTCCAGAAATGATAATCCCATTTTGCGATGATCAGCATGGCGATCACGCCGAGGCCTGCAAAAAGGGCCTGTCTTTTCAGCCAGTAACCTGCATCATCGAAATACAGACTGCCCTTATAGGAGCTGGTACTGTAGATCATGATCAGGCCGAAGCCCACAAGAAAAAGAACCAGAAACAGGATCGCGTAATCCATGGAATGGGCACGTATTTTATGTTTCTTCCTGGCTGGTTTCCGGCTGTAGCTGCCTCTTTTCCGGGCAGCGCCTCCTGCATTGGTTCTGTCTGCCATTCTTTTTACTCCTTAAAGCTCTCTACGATCTCTTTGAATCTCCGGCCTCTGACCTCGTAATTCCTGAACATGCCCCAGCTGGCACAAGCAGGCGACAGCAGGACGGCATCTCCGGGAACAGCCTCTTTTCTGGCTGCTTCCATGGCCTCTTCCAGAGAATCCGCATATATGATATTGCGGAAGCCGTGGGCTGCGGCTGTCTTGCCGATCGCCCCGGCAGTGGCTCCCATCAGTATAAGGCATTTGACTTTGCCGTCAAACGCTTCTATCCATTCGTCATAGGTGGATTGTTTATCATAGCCGCCCCCAAGGAGGACCGTCGGCCTGACCATGGCGCGGATTCCTTTGATGGCGGCATCAGGATTGGTGCCTTTGGAGTCATTATAATACTCCACCCCATCAACCGTGTCCACATACTCAATCCTGTGTTCAACGGCCTTAAAATCCATGACAGCCTTCCTGATATAATCAGCTGGTACACCCATATACCAGGCAATACCAATAGCCGCCAGGATATTTTCATGGTTATGGCTGCCCAGGAGACGGATCTCATCCGTGCTGCAGACAGGGATTTCTTTCCCCTGATCCCTGATCACAAAAACCGGGGCGGCCTCTGTATCCTTCAGGATGATCCCTTCAGGCAGTGCCTCTTTTCTGGAAAACATCACTGCCCTGGCTGGCGTTTTCCCCGCCATGGCCCTGGTAACAGGGTCGTCATAGTTAAGGACAACCACCTCGTCTGCCCTCTGGTTTTTCGTGATGGACATCTTGATCTTCGCGTAATTCTCCATGGTCTTATGACGATCAAGATGATCCGGAGTCACATTAAGCACAGCAGATACATGAGGGTGGAAATCGATGGCCGTCTCCAGCTGAAAGCTGCTGATCTCAGCGGCAATCACACTGTCTTCTCCTGTCTGGTCTGCCACCTGGGTAAAGGGGATCCCGATATTGCCGACCACATAGACGGATGGATAATAAGACTCGAGAATCTGCCCCACCAGGGCGGTCGTCGTTGTCTTTCCGTTGGTCCCTGTGATGGCCGCGATCCTCCCTTTGGCAAAGGAAGCAGCCAGCTCTATCTCTCCTATGACCGGACGTCCTCTTTCGATAAAGGCTCTGGCTATCGGTGTATCCAGCGGTATGCCCGGACTCATGACCAGCATATCATACTCTTCGGCGAGCTGGTCACGGAACGCTCCCAGTTCAAATGTGAGTTCCGTACCGGCTGGCATCTGTGCTCTAAGCGCGCCGGTGTCAAGATCTTCTTTTCCGTCATAGATGGCAAGCTTACAGCCGGCTCTTCCCAGAAGGCCGGCCGCACCGATCCCGCTTATGCCGGCACCGGCAATCAGTATCTTTTTCCCTTCGTACATGACATCCTCCTTCTTTTCGGTCAGTAAGCCAGCAGGCCGATCAGACTGAGCACTGCAGTTACAATGGTAAATATTGAGACAACTTTTGGCTCCGGCCATCCGGACAATTCAAAATGATGATGGATGGGAGCCATCTTAAATACCCGTTTCTTTGTCCTTTTATAGTAGGTAACCTGTATGATCACAGAGAGGACTTCCATAAAATAGATGAAAGCCACAATCGGAAGAAAGAGGGGCGCTCTCAGCATAATAGCCGTGGAAGCTACAAACCCTCCCAGGGCAAGAGAGCCCGTGTCACCCATGAAGACCCGGGCAGGGTTAGTGTTAAAGCATAAAAATCCCAGCAGGGCTCCGATGACCGCAGAAGTAACCGGATGGACCCCCGCTTTTGCTGTGACTGCGACCACTGTAAAGAAAACAGCAATGACCGCTGTGACACTGGAAGCGAGACCATCCAGCCCATCGGTGAAATTCGATCCGTTTACAGTGCCGAGCAGCACAAAAACGATCAGCGGACCATAGAGTATGCCAAAGTCCAGAGACCGGCCCCCTGTAAAAGGAATCAAAACATCTGTGGAGAGACCGGAGAACCTGATCACGTAGAAGGCAAAGGCTGCCGCGACCGCAAACTGGCCCAGCATCTTCTGGCCCGGCGTCAGTCCCAGATTTCTTTTCATCACAACCTTGATAAAGTCATCCGCAAACCCAATCAGGCTGAAGCCGAATGTGACAAGCAGGATTGGGACCGTATAGGGATATGTCCCGATATAGGGTAAAGTCCCAATCAGAATACCAATCAGGAAAAGAATCCCTCCCATGGTAGGGGTGCCGGATTTTTTCTGATGTGATTTAGGTCCTTCCTCCCTGATAAACTGCCCAAACTTTAATCTGTGCAGGAAACTGATCAATCCCGGACCCGGAACCAGGGTGACAAAAAAAGCAAGCAGTGCCGGTACGGTAATAGAATGATTCATGGTACAACCTCCAATTTCATATTCAAGACTCGCTCGTCATCGCCTCGGCGATTATGCACGATTTCACGGGAGCCCGGCGGCGCACCCTCGTGCTCTCCTTTGCCGGGCTCAGCTGATATGACAGTATTATATTCAGGTTGTTCATGAATTGTCAACTACTGTTCTTTTTTGTCTTCCTGCTTCTCTTCCTGTTTTTCGGTATTATTTCCCTGATTTTCCGGCTGACCGGCCTGTCCGGCCTCCTGAGCCTGATTGGCCTGACCTGCCTGCTGACCCTGATCCGGCTGTGCGGTTTGCTGGCTCTGATCCGGCTGTGTTGTCTGCTGGCCCTGATCCGGCTGGCCGGCCTGGTTGGCTTCCTGAGCCTGTTTTTGTTTTTCTGCTTCCTCGGCCTGCCTTTTCTTTTCTGCTTCTTTGGCCTCTTTGGCCTCCTTCTTTTTCCTGGCCTTGATCCACTCCTGGAACTCATCAGCGTCATAGTTTGCGTCAGGGTCCCAGGGGTGTCCCGTGTGAATCTCGTAAGCGTCAAGATCCCGCTGGGTCACCTTTTTATCAGGCTTTATGTCCAGTATGGGAAGGATCTTTTCCATACACTGACGCTGAAGGTCTACAGCCGGGCCGGCAGTTGCCTGATTATCCACATGGGGTTCATCGATCGTGACATAGATCATGACCTGGGGATCATTTGCAGGAGCAAAGCCCATAAAAGAGATATAATAGTTTTCTTTATCTCTGGGAATCTTCTCTGCGGTTCCGGTTTTCCCTCCAATAGAATAACCTGGGATCTGCGCCCTGATACCGGTTCCTGTCAGCACGGTCTCCGTCAGGTAATTCCGCAGTTTCCTTGATGTCTCATCGGAGACTGTACTTCGCACTGTCACTTTGTCCATATCCATGACGATGTCACCGTCAGATGACTGAATCTGTTTGACCACCCATGGTCTGTTATAGTCTCCACCGTTGATCAGAGAGGCGAATCCTGCCGCCATCTGGATCATGGAGCAGTTAAAGTTCTGTCCGAAAGCATTGGTACAAAGAGTTACATCATTTTTATAGTTGGAAGCATTGTAGACAAGTCCGGAGGTATCTGCCTCACCAGGCAGGTCGATCCCTGTCTTTCTTCCGAATCCGAACTGGTTCTGGTAATCATAGAAAACATCCGCGCCTTCCTTCTCGGCAATGGTCATCATGGCCACATTGCAGGATTTGGCAACAGCGTTTTTCAGCGACACAGCACCATGGACATGAGAACAGCCGATCCTCCTCTTCCCTACTGCCTTGGAGCCGTCACAGTAATAATCTTCATTTCCTTTCAGAACCCCGCTTTCAAAGCCGGCTGCCACAGTAAAGGGCTTGTAGGTGGATCCGGGCTCCTTGGTATCACTAATGATCGCATTTCGCCACAGCTGGTAGAAACCATCATAAATGGTCTGCTGTTTTTCCTCCTCGTCCTTCTCTTCTTCCGTGTCTTCTTCTGCTTTATCTTTTTTCTTCTTCTTTTTTTTCTCTTCCGTCGTTGCCTCCGCTGCCTTCTCCTGTTCCACCTTCCTGGTGTAGGCCTTCATCTTATCAATCTCGGCCTGGGAGTACAGCATGGTCAGGTTTGCCTCATCCATGGGTTTGTTGAGATCATAGGGACGGGATCCGGCCATGGCCAGCACTTCACCGGTCCTGGGATCCATCACCAGGATATTGGTCTCTTTGCTCCCGACAGCCTCGTCAAAATGTTTCAGTTTATCCTCTATGATCTTCTGAATCTGAATGTCGATGGTGGAGACAACAGAATTACCATCAACTGCTTCTTTGACAGTCTGCTCCTGGGTCAGTTCTTCATTGAAATAATAATAGGACCTTCCATCTGTTCCATTCAGCTGGCTGTTGTACTGCTGTTCGATCCCCCAGTTTCCCTGATTGCCTGAGGAAGTAAAGCCCAGCACTCTGCATGCCAGTGTGTTATAGGGATAGATCCTTCTGAAGCTTTCCTCAAACATCACCCCTGTCACATGTCTGGCCTGGAGAATCTCCGCCTTTACGGCGTCAGGAGTCCCGGCATCAAAGGACTGATCCTTCTTTTCCACAAACTCGTTGAAGGCTTCAACCTGCTCGTAGGTAAGCTCTTTGTTTTCTTCTTTATAGACCACATAGTAGGAATTCTTGTTCCGGACGATCTTGTCTCTCAGTTTCTTTTCATCCAGGTTCAGGTATTTTACCAGAGCATTCACGGTCGCATCCAGGGTTTCCCTGGGGCTGGTGTTGTTTTGCACGATATTCTTCGGCTCAAGGACAAGCGTATACACCTTCTCATTGGTGGCGAGGATATTACCGCTCCGGTCATAGATTTTTCCGCGCTCATAGGCAATGGTCGTGCTTGTATGATTCTGCTGTCCCAGCACGATGGTGCTGAACCTGCTTCCGTCTTTTACATTCCAGTAGATCAGCCTTCCTATCAAAAGTAAAAAGAGGCAAAGGATACCTAAAAATACGTAACACAGATTGCCTCTCATTTTTGCAGTCAGGCGTCTTACTGACCGTCTTTTATCTGCCATAATTCCACCTGTTTTATCTGCCTGTATCTACACTGTCATATTGTCTCATATAGTCATCGTTATCATCTGCATAATACAATATATGGTCTGAGTCAGGATAGACGAGACCAAGCTTATTCATAGCATAAGTTCGTATATCTTCAAGATTGGTTGCCTTATCGATTTCATTCTTCAGGGCTGTCTGCTTTCCCTGCAGCCTTGTCCTTTCTTCCTTCAGGGTGGTAATCTGACCACCCAGGTCATGAAGTACTACTGTACCCCTTACATAAAAGATGGCACTTGCAATGATAACGAAAGCAGCGACTGTCAGTATCACCGTGTACTTCCAGTCAAAATCAAGAGCATTCTCTGCTTTCCGGCGCCGGCGGGGCTTTCGGGATGGAGGAGAAAGAGGATAGGGAACAGTCTTTCTTGCCGGGCTGATGCCGCCAGCGGCAATCCCCGTCTGCGGAATCTGGAAATCATCGTCCTGAAAGGGGATCTCCAGTTTTCTCACAGCATTTCCATAGATGTAATTATAACGATCTGATGTGTTGTTTAATGGCATGTTCTTTCTCCTTACGGCCTCTCTCACGCAGCCTCATGGTTAATATGTATTATCTGATTCTTTCAAATACTCTCAGTTTCGCACTTCTCGACCGGCTGTTTTCTTCCATCTCCCTGTCACCGGGAACAAGGGGTTTTCTTGTGATGACTTTCCCTTTAGAGCGCCGCCCACAGGTACATACCGGAAAATCCGGCGGGCAGATGCAGGGATTCTCACAGGTCCTGAAGGTATTCTTGACAATGCGGTCTTCCAGAGAATGGAAGGTGATCACACAAATCCTGCCCCTGTCCTCGAGCAGATCAATCATCTCCTCAAGGTGGTTCTTCAGTACGGACAATTCCTGGTTCAGCTCAATGCGGATCGCCTGAAATGTCCTCTTGGCTGGGTGACCGGAACCTGCCCTGGCTTTGCCGGGAATAGCTTCTCTGATGATCTCAGTCAGCTCACCAGTGGTCTCTACGGGATGCTTCTGTCTGGCCATGACGATATGTCTGGCGATGCTTCTGGCATACCGTTCCTCACCATAATTCCTGATGATCCCTGCCAGTTCCTTCTCACTGTAACCGTTCACAATGTCTCTGGCTGTCCTGTCCTGTCTCTGGTCCATCCTCATATCCAGGGGGGCATCCTCTCTGTATGTAAATCCCCGCTCAGGCTTGTCCAGCTGGTAGGAGGAAACACCCAGATCAAGGAGTATGCCATCCACTCCTGATATGGACAGATCTTTAAGGATCCGGCCCATCTGAGAATAATTATCCCTGACGATGGTGACCCGGTCAGCATAAGGGGCCAGCCGTTTTCCTGCTGCTTCTATCGCATCTCCGTCCTGGTCGATGCCGATCAGGCGCCCCCCGGAGCCAAGCCTGGCTGCTATCTCGGAGGAATGGCCTCCTCCTCCCAGAGTCCCGTCCACGTATATCCCGTCCGGCCGGATGTTCAGCAGGCGGATGGTCTCCTCAGGCATGATCGGCCTGTGCATAAACTCCATAGACATCCTCCTATCTTCAGCGGCAGAGATCAGAATTCAAGCTCACCAGCGATATCTTCAATAGAATCCATGTCTGCATTCTGGTATGCCTCGTACCTTGCGGTGCTCCAGATCTCGATCTTGTCTGATACACCCAGAACGGTCACGTCCCTGTCAATCTCTGCAAAAGCTCTAAGAACCGGCGGGATCAGGAAACGTCCCTGCTTGTCTGTGTCACAATCCATGGAACTTCCTATAAAATACCGTTTCAGTCTCCGTGCCTTTGCCGAGGAGGTGGGAAGTCTGTTCAGCTTATCTGAAAACTCTGTCCAGGCTTCCGGCGTAAATATATAAAGGCATCCGTCAAGCCCCTTTGTGATCACGAAGTGCGGTCCCAGTTCTTCTCTGATACGTACAGGGAGAATCAATCTTCCTTTCGTATCCAGTCCATGCTGAAATTCTCCCTGAAACATGGTTCCACCTTCTCTCCGACAGTTCACTCTGAGGCGCTCCACTTTATACCCCATATCCGACACTTTACACCACTTTTCACCACTTTCTATATTTTAACGCAGGATGATTCATATTGCAATAGCGAAATATTAAAAATAGAAGGGTTTTGTAACATTTTTTTAATAAAACAAAGTCCGCAAGCGGACTTCAACTCCCCTGTCCCTCAATCTTGAGAAATAAGCGCAGCAGGACTTTGCGCGCCGCCGCACGGCAGCATAGCTGCCTTCCTTTGTGCGGCGTGTGCATCACCCGGAGGGTTTTATCTCATAGGAAATCGATGTTTCCTATGAGATAAAAAAAGAAGCGCCAAACGACGCTTCTTTTTGAGTAAAAATGATATGGCAGATACTCTGTATCATTATTTCATAAAATCCATATAGACCGGCAATACCACTTCCGGCTTGTCCAGCATAACAATCTCTCCATCATGCATCCACATGATCTGGTCACAGAGATCCTCAAGGGTAGACATACTGTGAGAGACGATCACGACCGTCCTGTCCCGCTTGGAGATCAGCTCTTTCATCTTGTTGTAACTCTTCTTCCGGAACTTCTGGTCACCCACGCTCAGCACCTCATCGATCAGCATGATCTCTGTCTCCAGGATCGCTGTGATGGAGAAGGCCAGCTTGGAGTACATACCACTGGAATAGGTCCGGACCGGCATGTCAATAAAGTTGCCGATATCCGCAAAGGCAATGATCTCAGACATCTTCTCGCCAATCTCTGCCTTGTCGAAGCCAAGCAGGAGTCCTGACAACAGGATATTCTCCCTTCCTGAGAGTTCTTTATCAAAACCGACGCCTATGGACAGGAGGGATATGCTGTGCCCATGGAGGTCGATCTCTCCGGTGTCAGCTGAAAAGATGCCGGCAATAGCACGGAGCATGGTGGACTTCCCGCTGCCGTTCTTGCCTGTGATACCGAGAATCTGTCCCTCCGGCACCTCAAAGGAAACATTGTTGACAGCCCTGAAGACCTCTCTCTGAACCTTCTTCAATGAGAAAAAATTCTGCTTGACGGACCCGGCCTTGAGGCTTCTGTAGTCTATACAGACATTTCTTACGCTGATCGCGCTTTCTCTTTCTGAGAAAGGGGTCTCATCTGCGTCCTGCCTGATTGAGGGACTGTTCCCGATGATATCAGCATGCTCATCAAATACATCTGTTCTGGTCATAATACGCTCCTGTTTTTACTAAATGACTTTTACATAACTGTTCTCATTGCGGTAGATCTGCCTTACACCAAGAATAGCGATAATAAGACTGATGACCATCCAGATGATGATCCAGGTCATGTTGGGACTCTCCCCGTACAGAAGGCACTTTCTGACCCCGGTGATCACGATCGCCATGGGATTGCACTTCATCAAGAGCGGTACATACTGGGGAGGCAGTCTTTTTTCAATGTTAAAGAAAATGCCGGTCATGAAATAAGCCATTCGCAGAATAATGCTTGTGACATTCTCAAGATCCTGGAGGAACACACCGTAATGGAGCAGGTGCGTCATCAGGGCAAAGGTAAAAAGGAAAAGTAATGCCATCTCCGGGATGAGATATATCACTCTCCAGGTCAGCTGGACCCTGAAATATACGATCATGATCAGGATAACAACCCAGGAAAAAAGCATCTTGTACCCATTGAAAATCATCTTGGTGACAAGCAGGATAAACTTGGGCAGATATACCTTTGTCACAATCGCTTTATTGTTGCGCATGATCTTGACACTCTGGACGATACACCTGTTGAAGAAGTCCCACAAGGTAAGACCTACGAAAATAAACAGGGGAAAGTTCGGTTCCTTGGCATCAAAAACCACGCCGAAAATAAAGGCATAGATCAGCATGAAGCAAAAAGGTTCCAGTACCCACCAGATCCAGTTCAGATAGGAGTTTGCTATCTCAGATTTAAGTGAGGACTTTGCTGACTGAATGGAATATTTGTAATGACTCTTTAAATCTCTCCAAAATCTTTTCATGTTTTCCTCCGATTAACCCACCGAAAATCTAACGAATTATAGCATACTTAGTCATTTTTAGCAAGGATTATCAGGCAGGAGACAAAAAAAGTATGTACTTTGGTCCTGTTTTTAGATATAATAGGATGATATCAGGCTCAGAAACATCTTCTGAGAAATCGCAATAAAGGAAGTGTCATCTATGGATTATACCGCAATCCGTTTTCCCCATCTCGGCCTGTTCTTCCCCCATGTGGGAAGATCTGTCATGATCGGACATTTTGAGATTATGTACTATGGGATCATCATCGCCTGCGCTTTTCTGGCAGGCCTTTTCGTTTCCAGGTTCCAGGCAAGAAGAACCGGCCAGGATCCTGAACTCTACCTTGATTTTCTCCTGTGGCTCATGGTACCGGCCATCCTGGGAGCACGGATCTACTATGTCATCTTCTCATGGGATTATTACGGAGCCCATCCTGCTGAGATCCTCAACCTCCGCCAGGGAGGGCTGGGCATCATCGGCGGCATAACAGCCGGCATCATCACAATGGTCATTTTCTCCAGACGAAGGAAGCAGAGCCCCCTGCTCCTGCTTGACACCGTCAGCATGGGCATGCTCACAGGCCAGATCATCGGAAGATGGGGCAACTTCTTTAACCGGGAAGCATTTGGCGGCTACACAGATTCTCTCTTTGCCATGCAGATTCCTCTGGACTACTTCCGGCAGGCCGGACGGATATCTGAGCTGACCGGGTCCGGGCTGCTCGACCACCTTGTAAATGTGACCATGAACGGACAGACAACCCCCTGCATCCAGGTGCACCCCACTTTTTTATATGAAGGGATGTGGAACCTGCTCATCCTTGTGCTGATCTTTTTCTGGACCAGGCATAAGAAATTCAACGGAGAGCTGCTGTGCCTCTACTTTATCGGTTACGGGGCAGGCCGCTTTGTAATTGAAAGCCTTCGGATTGACCAGCTTCAGATCGGCCACACGGGGATCGCTGCCACACAGGTCGTCTGTGTCGGTCTTGTCCTGGCCGGCATCCTGGGTATGATCATCGGAAGAACACGCAAAAAACCCACTGAGATAAATGGAGGAAAATCACTATGAAATTAGGTATCGTCGGACTTCCCAATGTCGGCAAGAGCACCTTATTCAACTCGTTAACCAAAGCAGGGGCAGAGTCCGCAAACTATCCTTTCTGTACCATCGACCCCAATATCGGTATCGTCACCGTGCCTGACGACCGTCTGGCTGTCCTGTCGGATATGTATGATTCCGCCAGGATTGTGCCGGCAGCCATAGAGTTTGTTGACATCGCCGGTCTCGTGAAAGGGGCATCCAGGGGAGAAGGGCTTGGCAACCAGTTCCTGGCCCATATCAGGGAGGTGGATGCCATCGTACATGTCGTCCGCTGTTTTACGGACAGCAATGTGATCCATGTGGATGGAAGCGTTGACCCTCTGCGGGATATAGAAACCATCAATTACGAGCTGATCTTTGCAGATATGGAAGTGCTGGAAAGACGAATCGCCAGACAGGCCAGAGCGGCCCACAATGATAAGAAGATTGCTGCCGAAGTGGCCTTGCTGAAGAGAGTTCAGGAGCATCTGGAAAAAGGCCTTCTGGCCAAAACCTTCACGCCGGAGAATGATGATGAACAAAAGCTGATCTCAGCCTGCAACCTTCTTACGGCCAAGCCTGTTATATTTGCTGCCAATGTGTCCGAAGAAGACCTGGCAGACGATGGGGCTGATAATCCTTTTGTAGCTCAGGTCAGGGAGTATGCGGCTGGCTGTGATGCGGAAGTCTTTGTGGTATGTGCCCAGATCGAACAGGAGATTGCAGAGCTTGAGGAAGACGAAAAGGCCATGTTCCTTGAGGATCTTGGAATAAAAGAGTCAGGACTTGAGAAACTGATCTCCGCCAGCTATTCCCTGCTGGGCCTTATATCCTATCTCACAGCCGGACCCATTGAGTCAAAAGCCTGGACGATCACCAGGGGGACCAGAGCCCCTCAGGCGGCAGGCAAGATTCATTCTGATTTTGAAAGAGGTTTTATCAAGGCTGATGTCATCAGCTACGATGACCTGATCGCATGCGGTGGCATGACCCAGGCCAGGGAGAAGGGACTTGTCCGCTCTGAAGGAAAAGAATATGTCATGCAGGACGGAGACGTGGTTCTCTTTAAATTCAACGTTTAAAATAAGATTATCAGATCATGATCAATCACTGGAGCGGATCACCAGAAGGTATCCGCTCTTTATTTTTACTGTCCCGGCTTCTTCTGTCAGCTCGTTGCTGATTCCCAGGCTGATGTCAGTCGACAGGATGGCATTATGGAGAGGATAAGAAAAGCCGTCAAGATCGATTCCCCCGGCGTCTCCTCCCCAGGCCATCAGAGAAAACCACGGGAAATCAGGATTTCTCCTGTATACTCTCTCTGCAGGTCCGCATAGCATGGAGATCTCATTATGCCTGTCTGCTATGATCCCGTCTATGCCCATGGAAGCAAGCCCCTGAAGAAGACCGACATTGGCCAGAAAATGGTCCGCCCTGCTTCCGGTGGCTCCAAGGATCGTGATGGCATCTGGATGATAATCAAGGGCGCAAAGGACGGCCAGATGGGTATCAGTGTAATCCTTCCTGACCGGGAAGGAGTGGACAGGGATCCCCTGGTCAGCGTAATCCTTCAGGATCGACTTGTCAGAAAGACTGTCAAAATCCCCAAGGATATCTGTCGGTACAAGCGACAGTTTCTTTAAGGATGCCAGACCGGCATCAGCGGCGATGATCCGTTCAAAGCTCTTTCCCTGTAAATAGGCTTTTGCATATTCTGCTTCCAGCCGGCCTCCGGTGATGATCAGTATATCCACGGTTTCCTTCTCCTGCTTACGCCCTACCACTTCTTCATCTGTTCCAGTTCCTCATAGAAGCGGCAGTAGTCCTCATACCTCAATCTGCTGATCATTCCCTCATCCACCGCCTCTTTCACCAGGCAGTCAGATTCATGAATATGGCAGCATCCCTTGAACCGACACCTGTTCTCATAGGGGGCAAACTCGGAGAAAGAAAACCGAAGGTCCTCCTTGTCCATCCGGTCAAGATAGAGAGAGCTGAAACCCGGCGTATCCATCAGGTAGGTATTCTTCCAAAGATGGATCAGTTCAGAATGCCGGGTTGTGTGGCGCCCCCTCTTGATCTTCCTGCTGATATCACCGGTCAGCATCTGTGTCTCTCCGGAGATCCTGTTCAGAATGGAAGACTTGCCGACACCTGAGGGGCCTGCAAGGACAGTGGTCCTCTGGTCAAGCAGTTCTTTAAGCTCCTGCGTTCCTTCCCCTGTCTGCGCGGAGAGAAAAAGCAGTCTGCAGCCGCAATGCTCATAATCTCTGTGGATTTTCTCCAGTTCAGAGAGTTCAGCGAGGTCCGTTTTATTAAAGCCGATCAGTACAGGGATATCCTGTCTGTCCATCATGAGGAGAAACCTGTTGAGCAGGTTGTAATTCGGTTCCGGCTCATGGACCGCAAAGATGACAAGTGCCTGGTCCACATTGGCTGACATAGGACGGACAAGCTGGTTTTTCCGCGGGTAGATTTCAGACAGGGTGGCTGTTTTATCTTCCTCGGAGATCAGGTCGACCTCGACCTGGTCTCCGACCTTGGGCTTTTGCCCCCGGTTGCGGAATATGCCTTTTGCACGGCATTCGTACAGTCCTCTGTCCTCCACGTATACATAGTAGAATCCGCCCACGCCTTTTATTATCCTGCCCGTCATATCATAAAGCTCCTTAATCAGCCACAGCACTCAGCTCCACGGCAGACCGGCTGTACTCCTGTCCGTTGACATAGACCACTGCCACAGCCTCGTCACCGCTGTCTGAAGTATAATTGATATTTAATGGAAAGCTGTTTTCTGTGAGTTCTTCCTGGTGGTAGATACTCTCCTCTTTATCTCCCTGGATGACAACAATCTCCAGGGAGCCTGTTCCTCCCTCATCCTCACTGAATGGATTCTCCAGTATGGAGATGACTCCCTCATAATGGTATTTCTCCTCTTCGCCGAGACTGATGGTTATGGAGACCTCTGTCCCTTTCTCCACCAGGCTCCCGGAAGGGATATCCTGTTCAATAACATCTCCCACACCGACAGATCCGCTGTAATCGCTGCTCACGCTGCCCAGCTTCAGACCCACATCATTGAGAAGCTTCTCAGCATTTTCCCTGGAAACGCCGCTCAGAGAAGGCACCTTTACCTGGCCCACACCCTTGCTCACTGTGATGGTCACGGTGAATCCCCGGTCCACTTCTGTTCCGCCTTTAGGATTCTGCCTGATCACTACACCTTCTTTGACCGTGTCACTGGTGGCATAGATCACGGAGGAGGAAAGGCCTTCCTTTTCCAGGGTCGACTCGGCCTCCCCCTGCTCCAGGCCTTCCAGGGCAGGCACTTGTATTCTGCTGCTCAGATTGCTCTCATCTGGTCCCAGTGTCAGTGTGACCACTGTGCCCGTTGTTACCTTATCGCCTCTTGCATGGTCCTGTTCGATGACGATCCAGGTACTTTCATCGTATTCCTCTGTTGTCTCCATCTGCACAAAATTGAGGTTGAGAGAATGCTTTCTTGCTCTCTCAAGAGCCTTTTCCTTGGTCAGTTTTGTAAAGTCAGGAACCTGAACCTTCTCTGTCTCAGTATCTTTGACGCTGGTGCTGGCCTGCTCCGTGGTAGACTCTGACTCCTTGCCGAATGGCAGCCGGAACAGATGGAGGGAATTGCCCACGGTAAAGATCAGAAAAGCAGCAAAAGCAACACCCAGGATGATCGCGATGATCAATATCATCTTCTCAAATCGAGGCATAACCTCCTCGTCATCCTCGCTGTCTTCACGGATGTCCCTGTCTGTCTCACGGGAAAGGGACCGTTTTACCTCCTCAATCTCCTGCTGATCCCGGGCTCTCGTGGGACTGTCATCCACAAGGGGCGTCACATAGACATAGTTTCCGTCAGGAGATTCAAAGACTCTTTCCAGATCGCTGATCAGGTCTCTGGCTGACTGATACCTCTCTTCAGGCTTTTTCCTCACACACTTGAGTATGATATTTTCCAGGCTGGCAGGAATATCAGGAAAGTAGTCTCTGGGCGGAGTGATATCATCCCTGAGATGCATCAGGGCAATGGCTACCGAGTTGTCTCCATCAAAGGGAACCCTGCCTGTTGCCATCTCGTAGATCGTGATACCCAGGGAGTAGATGTCACTGCGGTTGTCAGAGTATCCTCCCCTGGCCTGTTCAGGAGACAGGTATCTCACAGAACCCATGGCATTGGAGGAGACTGTGTCACTGGTGGCGGCCTTGGCGATGCCGAAGTCTGTCACCTTAATACTGCCGCTGTCTGAAACCAGAATGTTCTGGGGCTTGATATCCCTGTGGATGATCCCGTGATCATGGGCTGCCTGGATGGCATGGGCGATCTGGATGGAGAAATCGACAGTCTCCCGGGCACTCAGCCTCCCGTACCGTCTGATATAATTCTTCAGGGTCATCCCCTCTGCCAGCTCCATGACGATATAATACAGTCCCTGATCCTTGCCTGCATCATAGATCTTGACGATGTTGGGGTGGTCAAGGCCTTCTGTGGACCTTGCCTCTGCAATAAACTTCTGTACAAAGGCATCATCCTCATTGTATTCACTTTTCAGTATTTTGATGGCGACGTAAGTGTCTGTCCCGATGCATCTGGCCTTATAGACATTGGCCATACCCCCGGTACCGATCTGGTCCATCAGTTCGTATTTTCCATCAAGGATTAAACCGATCTCGATCACTGCTGCCGCCTCCCCTCGTCATACCGGGCTGCTACCACAGCAATATTATCATGTCCGCCATAAAAATTGGCTTCTTCTATGCACTTATCCACGATCTTTTCCGGATCATTTTCAGAGGAGACGATTTTATGGAGCTCATGATCTTCCACCATGTTTGACAGACCATCAGAGCAGAGGAGAATCTTTCCCCCGCCGGAGATTCTGACCATAAAATAGTCAGGTTCCAGTGATCCGGATACCCCCAGGGCTCTGGTGATAATATTTTTCTGAGGATGGTAGCGGCTCTCCTCTCTCTTGAGCTCGCCGGCTCTTACCAGCTCCTCCACCAGGGAATGGTCCATGGTAATCTGGCGGAACTCATCATTCTGACAATAATAGAGGCGGCTGTCTCCTATATTCATCACATAAACAGTGTCATCGATCACAGTCGCCGCGACAAAGGTGGTGCCCATCCCTGCATACTGATCCTGGGTCTCCGACATCCGGAATATTTCTTCATTGACCTGCCTGATCAGCTTTCCCATGGTAAGGAAAGGGACCTCCAGAGATTCTTTCCCGGCCAGATCCACGAAACGTGTCACGGCATAGGACGATGCCTTGTCGCCAGCTCTGTGTCCGCCCATCCCATCGGCTACTATATAAAGATTGGGAAAACAGCCGACCATTTCATCAGAAAAGAAAATATAATCCTGATTGATATTTCTCTTTTTCCCTATATCAGTCCTGCCAAATGAATGCATCAGCTCCCACTCCTTTCTATATGGCTTCTTCTGAGCTGTCCGCAGGCAGCCTGGATATCTCTGCCCATCTCCCTGCGCACAGTCACCTGTATTTTCCTTTGCTCTAAATATCTTCTGAACTCTTTCACTGTCCGGCTCTCCGATGACCGGTACCCTCTTTCCTTCACAGGGTTGACCGGAATCAGGTTGATATGACAGTTCATTCCCCCAACCAGGGCGGCCAGGCCGGCAGCACAGTCCAGACTGTCATTGACACCCTCGATCAGGCTGTACTCAAATGTAATACGGCGTCCGGTCTTATGCACATAATAGCCGGCTGCCTCCATGAGTTCCTTCATGGGATAGAGATTGGCCACCGGCATCAGGGTACGGCGCAGACGGTCATCCGGTGCATGAAGAGAAACAGCTAGGGTCACCTGTGGAAACAGGTCTGCGAATTCATACATCCTCGGCACCAGTCCGCAGGTGGAAACTGTGATATTCCTGCGGCTGATATTCAGACCCTCCGGCCCGCTCAGGATGCTGATCATCCTTGCCAGGGCTTCGAAGTTGTCAAATGGCTCTCCTGTTCCCATCACGACTACATGAGATACTCTGACCCCTGACAGCCTGGAAACAGCATAAATCTGATCCAGCATCTCTGAAGGGTAAAGATTCCTGGATAGTCCGGCCAGGGTGGATGCACAGAACCTGCAGCCCATCCTGCAGCCGGCCTGAGAGGAAATACATACGGAGTTCCCATGTTTATAGGGCATCATCACACTCTCTATCATATTGCCGTCGTGAAGGGAAAACAGATACTTGCACGTACCGTCGATCCGGGAAGTATACCGCTCCACCTCTGTCACGCCGTACAGGGGATGTTCAGCCAGCAGCCTGTCCAGACAGGCAGCCGGGACATTTGTCATCTCCTCAGGGGACACGATCAGCTTTCTGTGAAGCCAGCTGAATATCTGACCGGCACGGAATCTTTTCTCCCCATTTGCTGTCAGAATCTCTGTCAGCTCTTCTATATTCATTGATCTTAAATCTGACCAGCTTGTCATCTTTGTTCTCACTTACTCTTGTAAACGGCAGAATTTTGCCACAAAAAATCCATCCCCTTCGTCCAGACCGGGGAGTATCTGAATCATGCCCTGTGATCCGCTTCTGCCTGTAAGTTCCAGGGGAAGCTTATCCTCTATGGATACAGGCTTTAAAGGGGTGTGCTCAGTCAGCCAGCGGACATTGGCTTCATTCTCCTCCTCAGTGAGAGTGCAGGTTGAGAAAACCAGCTGCCCTCCTGGTCTGACGTAGGGCCAGACAGCGGAAAGAATCTCCCGCTGCAGGTCTGCCAGCTCATGGATCCGTTCTCTGGTCACATGATACTTGATATCGTTTTTTCTTCCCATGATCCCAAGACCGCTGCAGGGAAGATCCGCAATGACAAGGTCTGCCTTTCCTGCCAGACGCCCGTCCGTCTTTCTGGCATCCCACACCTCTGTCTCAAGCCAGGAAAATCCGGTCCTCTCATTGTTTTCCCTGATCAGGTCTGTTTTATACTCTGTCAGATCCCTTGCCAGAACTCTGCCGGAAGGTCCGACCAGGTCGGCCGCATGGAGAGCTTTTCCGCCGGGCGCGGCGCACACATCGATGACAAAATCGCCCGGTGCCGGGTCTGCGACCGCCACAGGAAGCATGGCACTGATATCCTGCAGGGAAAACAGGCCCTGCCTGAAGGCTGGAATCCTTCTGATATGATCAAAATCCGAGATATGGAAGGCATAAGGAAACCAGGGGGCTTCTTCTGCAGTGATGCCCTCGCGGCCCAGCTCTGCGGCAAGCTCCTCCGGGCAGATCTTTGAAAGGTTGGTTCTGATGGTTACTGGCCTTATCTTAAGAGAGGCAGCCAGGATGTCTTCTGTCTTTTCAGGGCCGAACCGGTCCGCCAGTTCCTCGACGATCCACTGGGGCATGGAAAATCTGACCGACAGGAAGCGGTTAAGATCTGCCTCCCGGTCCGGGAGCTGGATCATCAGCTTCTGTCTTACCAGTGTCCGCAGAACGCCGTTGACGAATCCGGACAGATTGCGAAAGCCTCTTTTTCTGGCGATGGACACTGCTTCATTACAGGCCGCCGCATCTCTTACAGCCGTGAACAGGATCTGATAGGCAGACATCCTCAGAAGGTTCCTGATCAAAGGCTTGCATTTCCGCATTTTTGTATGTGAAAACTGATCCAGCACATAATCCAGGTAGATCCTCTGTTCTGTGGTTCCCTCACAGAGCAGGGTAAAAAAGGCCCTGTCCTGCTTTGAACTGTACTGCAGTCTCACCAGAGCCTCTCCGATCGCTATATGAGAAAGCCTGCCGGTCCGTTCCATGTCTATGAGAGTGTCCAGAGCCAACTCTCTGATGTTATACTTCTCTGCCATCACCGGTCACCTCAGTTATTCAGCTAGTTTCGTTCCCTCCTGCAGCCTGTATCCCAGAAGAAAGCTGGCTGCAGACATCCTTTTCTTGCCCTGAAGCTGTACTTCATTGATCTGAAGGATATCCTCCCCTGTCATGACATAAAAGCTCTCTTTGGTGACCAGGAGGACTGTTCCCGGCCCGGCCCCTTCCGGGTCAGACCCTTCAGGCAGGTCTTTCGGCTTCTTTGGAAGCTCTTTTACCACCTGGGCATCCCAGATCTTTAAGGTCTTTCCTCCAAGAGAAGTGTATGCGCTGGGCCAGGAATTCAGACCTCTGATCAGCCTCTCGATCCTGACGGCACTAAAAGTCCAGTCTATGCGTCCCAGTTCTTTCGTGAGCATCCGGGCATAGCTGCTTGCGGCATCATCCTGAGGGATGCGGCGGGCAGTCCCATCCTGCAGCTTGTCAAGAGTCTCAAGGATCAAAGTCCCGCCTGCCAGCGACAGCTTGTCGTGAAGACTATCCCCGGTCTCATGCGGTGAGAGGGGAACGACAGTCTTGTCGATCATATCCCCTGTGTCCAGCCCCTCGGCCATGTACATGGTGGTAACTCCGGACACCTCCTCGCCATTGATCACCGCCCACTGAATGGGGGCAGCCCCCCTGTATTTGGGCAGGAGGGAGGCATGGATATTGATACACCCATACTTTGGAAGGTCCAGAATCTCTTTTGGGAGGATCTGGCCGAAGGCGGCTACCACGATCACATCCGGTTCTAAAGAGGCCAGTATCCTGATAAATGCCTCATCACGGACGCGGGCCGGCTGAAAGACTCTGATCCCGTGTGTGGCAGCGGCCTGTTTCACGGGCGGCGGCGTCATGGCCTTTCCCCGCCCTTTCGGCTTATCAGGCTGTGACACAACAGCAATCACCTCATGCTTCTCTATCAGGTTATTCAGTGCCGGAACAGAAAATTCCGGCGTCCCCATAAAAACTACTTTCATATAAATCTATTCTTCCTCTTCCCACTCTTCTTCTTCATCCAGATCCCTGTAGGGCTCATTGGCTCTGTCCCCGTAAAGGACGCCCTCAAGATGATCCATCTCATGGAGGATGGCCCTGGCACGGAGCCCCTCGCCCTCATAGGTAACCGGATTCATATCCATATCCAGAGAGCGGACTCGCACATAATCAGGTCTTGTCACCTCCGCGACTTTGCCGGGCACGCTCAGGCAGCCCTCATCATCCGTCTGTTCTCCTGTGGTCTCGATAATCTCCGGATTGATCAGCACAATGGGATCACCATCCATGACATCAACCACACAGATCCTGCGCAGGATCCCTACCTGGGGGGCAGCAAGCCCTACGCCTTTTGCCTCATACATGGTATCAAACATATCCCCGATGAGTTCCTTCATGTTCTGTGACATCTTGACAACCGGCTTGCACGTCTTGTTCAGACAGGGATCGCCGATGACTCTGATCTGTCGAATCGCCATACTATCCTCCTGATTTAATATCTGTTCATAGGGTCATAATCAAACTGAACCGAAATGCCGGCAAACATGGGGTGTTCCAGAAGTACCGGTTCGAGCCGCATCCTGAGATCCTTAAGGACTTCCCCCTTTTGGTGCTTCAGGTAAAGAATCTGCCGGTAGATATCCTTGATCTTTGATACCGCGGCTGCACCGGGATTCAGGATCACCGGAGGATCCGCCTGATCCTTCCGGCTCTGTTCGATGATTCTCTGTATTCTCATGGCGGCAATGACTGCCTGCCTCTCGTCGCTGCTTTGTATCAGAATCACAAGAATATGCGCACAGGGAGGATACTTCATCAGACTCCGGTAGGCATACTCCTGCTCAAAAAAACTTTCATAGGAATGCCGGGCTGCAGCAGTCACGGCATAATGATCCGGATCGTAAGTCTGAATCAGAACTTCTCCCGGCTTATCTCCTCTCCCTGCCCTGCCTGCAGCCTGGCAAAGCAGCTGGAAGGTCTTTTCGCTGCTGCGGAAATCTGCACTGTTCAAAGACAGGTCTGCCGCCAGGATACCCATGAGGGTGACATTGGCGTAGTCGTGGCCTTTGACGATCATCTGGGTCCCCAGAAGGATATCAGCTTCCCCTCTGGAAAAAGCACCCAGTATGTTCTCATGGGCATGCCTGCGCCGGGTGGTATCTGCATCCATTCGCAGGATCCGCGCTCCGGGAAACTCCCTCTGTAAAGCCGCCTCTGCTTTTTCTGTCCCCAGGCCGAATACCGCCACATGAGCACTCCCACAGGCAGGGCAGCGAGTCTCATAAGCAGTCCTGAAACCGCAATAATGACACCTGAGGCTTCCATCCCTGTGATAGGTCAGTGAGACATCGCAGTGGGGACATTTGATGACATGTCCGCAGGACCGGCAGGATACAAAACCTGCATAACCCCTCCTGTTTAAGAAAAGCATGACCTGCTCTTTCCTGTCCAGGCGGTCCCTGATCAGATCTGATAATTCCCGGCTGAATACAGACCGGTTTCCCGACCTGAATTCCTCCCGCATATCTACCACCCTTACATGGGGCAGCCTTCCGGCCCCGGCCCTGTTTTTCAGGACCCACAGGCCATACAGGCCATCCCGGGCTCTGGCATAGCTTTCCACCGAAGGGGTTGCTGAGCCCAGCACCACATGTGCCCCGGCCAGTCCGGCCCGGTAGATCGCAGTCTCCCTGGCATGATATTTCGGCGAGGCATCACTCTTATAAGCCCCGTCATGTTCTTCGTCTATAATGATGATTCCCAGTTTTGAAACCGGGGCAAAAAGGGCAGATCTGGCCCCGATGACCACATTGGCCCGACCGGAGCGGATCCTCTCCACTTCCGCTGACCGTTCTCCCGCAGACATACGGGAGTGAATGACTGCGACCTGGTCTTTGAATCTGGCGGAAAATCTGCTGACCGTCTGGTAGGTCAGCGATATCTCAGGGATGAGGACTATGGCCTGCTTTCCCTCTTTCAATATGATCTCTATCAAAGCCAGGTAAACTTCTGTCTTTCCGCTTCCGGTAACCCCGTATAAAAGCCAGGTCTTCCTGATGCCCGCTTCATGCGCTTTCCTGAATGCATCTGCGATCTTCTGCTGACCTGCATTAAGTGCGGCCCCCTGCCTGATAGAAATGCTCTCAGCAGAAAGCCCCTCATCTTCCGGCTCCGAAATCTTCAGAATCCCCTGGTCTGCAAGTTTTATAAGGTCCTTGCGGGGAACGCCGCACTCTCTGACGGCAATGCCCGTATCCATCTGCCCTTCTTGGAGCAGACGCTCAAGCAGCCTTGCTCTTGCCTTGTACTTCTTCTGTTTCCAGGTGGAAAGGAGGTCTCTCCCCTCCGGGTCTGTGATGGCCAGAGTGACCACAGCCGCTTTTTTTCTGCGGTCGACCAGACGTTTGACCGGAAGTACGGTCTTTAATGCCTGAATCATGGTGGACCCGTACTGAAGGCGCAGGAAATCTGCCACCTGAATCAGCTGGGATTCCACGGAAATGCTCCCTGGAACCAGGTCGATAATCTCTTTCAGCTTATCCGGATCATAGCCCGGTTCTTCATTCAGGGCTGTCACATAGCCCTCAATCTGCCGGTCACCGGCTCCAAAAGGAACACGCACTCTGCTGCCCGGGCCAATCTGGCCCTTCAGGGCAGAAGGGACTTTGTAAGCAAAGGTTCTGTCAACCGCTTCATGGGAAATATCAACGATGATATCCGCATATATTTCTTTTATCTCAGTATTTGCCGGCAAGGACATCGGCGACAATCTCCTCTTCACTCATATGATATTTTACCCCTTTGATCTCCTGGTAAGTCTCATGTCCTTTCCCTGCCAGAATAACAATATCGTCCGGCTCGGCATGATGCATTACATAAGAAATGGCTTCCTGCCGGGAGATGATAGAGATATAGTCTCCTCCGGTCCTGCCTATGCCGGTAAGTATATCTTCGATGATTGCCTCGGGCTCCTCAAATCTCGGGTTATCCGAGGTGATCACTGTAAGGTCTGCCAGACGCCCCGACACCTCGCCCATCTCAAATCTTCTGAGTCTGGATCTGTTCCCGCCGCATCCGAAAAGGCAGATCAGCCTGTGCGGATGGTAGGCCCTCAGGGTATGGAGGATGCTCTCAAGAGCTACTGCATTATGGGCGTAGTCAACAATCAGGGTATAGGCATAGCCTGTAGGGATGATCTGTACCCTGCCCTTCACGGAAAAACGCTGAAGGACCTGACTGATCTCCCCGGCTTCCATCCCCATCTCTGATGCAATGCTGATGGCAGCAAGGGCATTGTGTACATTGAAAGTGCCCGGCAATCCACAGGAAATTCTTCCTTCCATACTGCCGGCAAGGCTGAAATCAACCCCCAGAAAATCTATATCTCTTGTCAGTTCTATATCGTAAGCCCTGAGATCAGCCTCCCCGGACAGACCAAAAGTCCTGACCGGACAGATGGCTGACGCAGTGACCTCAGCAAAATGTTCATCATCAATATTGGCAAAGCCCAGACGGCACTGTCCAAACAGTTTCGCCTTACAGGCAAGATACTCAGCAAAATCTGCATGCTCATTAGGACCGATATGGTCAGGGGAGAGATTGGTAAAGAGGCCGTAATCAAACAGGATACCGGCGGTCCGGTCAAGCTTGAAGCCCTGGGAAGAAGCCTCCATGACCACCACATCACACCCGGCATCGACCATCTCCCGGAAATACCGGTGGATGTCATAGGACTCCGGCGTAGTATTGTTCACTGTTATATGGCGGTCACCGATCAGAACCTCAATGGTCCCGATCACGCCGACCTTATGTCCGGCCTTCTCCAGAAGAGAGCGGATCATATAGGTGGTTGTAGTCTTCCCCTTTGTTCCTGTAACGGCAATCGTCGTCAGCTCCCTGTCAGGATAACCGAACCAGGCAGCTGAGATCATGGCCATGGCATAACGGGTATCTTCCACCTGTATCACCGTAATGTCCTCAGGAACCTCCACCGGGGACTCCACGACCAGAACAGCCGCGCCGGCCTTTGCTGCCTGGGCGGCAAAGTCATGCCCGTCAAAAGAAGCTCCTCTGATGCACAAAAAAAGACATCCTTCCGTCAGCTTCCTGGAATCATTAACAACAGCGGATACTTCTCTGTCAATATCTCCCTGCAGGCATCTGCAGTTTATATGTTCAAGCAGGCTAGAACATTTCATCTTTGTTCCTTCCTTTCTTTGAATTCATCGTCTTATCATTCTAACCTTTTGTCACCCTGCCGTCAAGCTCATTATTTTACAATAATCAGCCCGTCAAATCCCCTTATAGAAGAGGGAGTCTTCTCCCATCTGATAAAAGTGAAGGCAGGATCCCATACAAAATGAAATCCTGCCGGTCTGGGCGGACTGTTCCTGCTCGACAGCCCATAAAAGGTGATTCAGTTATTTACTTACTTCCCACACCAACATATGTGCTTCTGTCTGTAAATCAGCGGATATCTGACCGGTACTGTGTGAAGAAATGTCAACTGTTTCTCA
>CADBNQ010000083.1 GCA_902796045.1 uncultured Lachnospiraceae bacterium
AGCTCCCTGCCGGACTTGAACCGGCGACCTACGCATTACGAATGCGTCGCTCTACCGACTGAGCCAAGGAAGCTTGTCAGAGTGACTATATTAGTTTACTATAGATTGGAAAATAAATCAATAGCAAATCAGCTTTTTAAATATGCGTGTTGACATTAACGAGAGCCATGCTGTATACTCAGAAAAGACATGGCTACTTCAGGATAAGAAGTCTGAAATAAGATATTTTGCGATTTCGATAAAAGGAGATTGTTATCTATGTTTGAAAAAATGAGAGAGATCATTGCGGAGCAGCTTGGAGTGGATGAGGATGAGATTACCCCGGATACTTCTTTTAAGGAAGATCTGGGCGCTGACTCACTGGATCTGTTCGAGCTTACCATGGCTCTTGAGGATGAATATGATATTGAGATTCCGGCAGAGGAGTTGGAAACGATCGAGACGATCAATGATGTGATTGAATATCTGAGATCAAAGGGGATCGAAGACTGAACGATGTTTTTACGCGGAGCCGGATGAAGAAAGGAGATTCCTTATGGCTACAGATATCGGAATTGATTTGGGTACAGCCAGTATCCTTGTATATGTAAAGGGAAAGGGCGTAGTGTTAAAGGAACCCTCCGTAGTTGCTTTTGATGAGGATACCAGAAAGATCAAAGCCATCGGAGAGGAAGCCCGTCTGATGATCGGACGGACGCCGGGCAACATCGTTGCGGTCCGCCCTCTGCGTCAGGGTGTGATCAGCAACTATTCTGTTACAGAGAAGATGTTGAAGTATTTTGTCCATAAGGCAGTAGGTAAGAGCCTTTTCGGCCGCAAGCCGCGGATCTCTGTCTGTGTTCCCAGCGGTGTCACAGAGGTAGAGAAGAAGGCTGTTGAGGATGCCACTTACGCCGCTGGTGCCAGAGATGTGAAGATCATTGAGGAGCCGGTGGCAGCAGCCATCGGGGCCGGCATTGACATAGCAAAGCCCTGCGGGAACATGATCGTTGATATCGGCGGAGGTACTTCTGATATTGCCGTCATTTCCCTGGGAGGCACTGTTGTCAGCACTTCCATCAAGGTGGCCGGGGATGATTTTGATGAGGCAATCGTCCGCTATATGAGGAAGAAGCATAACCTGCTGATCGGAGACCGGACGGCCGAGGATATCAAGATTCAGGTGGGCAGTGCCTACACCAGAGCAGAAGAGTCCTCCATAGAAGTAAGAGGGCGTAATCTTGTCACAGGACTCCCCAGATCGGTGACAGTGACATCCGAGGAGACCCGGGAGGCTCTCAAGGAAGCCACAGCCCAGATCGTGGAAGCCGTCCACAGTGTTCTGGAGAGAACACCACCGGAACTGGCAGCAGACATCTCTGACAGGGGTATCGTTCTGACTGGCGGGGGGAGCATGCTTCAGGGACTGGAGCAGCTGATTGAGGAGAAGACCGGGATCACGACCATGACCGCGGATGATCCCATGACGGCAGTAGCAATCGGAACCGGACAATATATTGAGTATCTCGGAGGAAGATGATCGGTCAGTATGGACAGACTGGAAGGCTACGTCAGCCATATCAGATATCATAACGAAGATAACGGATATACCGTTCTTGAACTGGAAACGACCCACGGGGATGAGATCCTCGTGGGAACTTTTCATTATATAGCAGAAGGGGAGTATCTCGAGGCGGAGGCAGAGTTTAAGGACCATCCTGCCCACGGGCCCCAGTATCAGGTTCATTCCTACACAGTAAAAGAACCTGAAGGAAAAGAAGCCATGGAAAGGTATCTTTCCTCCGGCGCCATCAAGGGTATCGGCAAAGCACTGGCAAAGCGCATCGTCAAGAAGTATAAGAAAGATACCTTCAGGATCATGGAGGAGGAGCCGGAGAGGCTGGCAGAGATCAAGGGGATCTCCCTTCAGAAGGCCATGGATTTCGCCGTACAGTTCCAGGCGAAGCAGGATATGCGTCAGGCCATGATGTTCCTGTCGGAGTACGGGATCAGCAGCCAGATGGCCGTCCGGATCTACGGCGAGTATGGCGACAGGATCTATGAGATCCTCAGGCTGAACCCCTATCAGCTGGCAGAGGATATCCACGGCATCGGCTTCCGTATCGCGGACGGGATTGCGGCAAAGGCCGGGATAGCCCCTGATTCTGAGTTCCGGATCGAAGCGGCAATCCTCTACACTTTACAGCAGGCTGTGACGGCAGGACATGTTTTCCTGCCAAAGCCCGTGCTCTGCAGGAGTACAGGAGACATGCTGGGGTTCCCCGCGGAGTATATAGGGGATCATCTGATGGATCTTGTCCTGGGAAAGAAGCTGATCATACGCTCGGAGGATGACCAGGAGAGGGTTTATCTCCGGGCTTATTATTTTATGGAGCTGAATACCTCCTCCATGCTGATGAACCTGGACGTCAGATTCCCCGCAGGGGAAGAGGAGGTCAGAGAAAGGATAGAGTACCTGGAGAAGGAGACAGAGATCGCCCTGGATGAGATGCAGAAGAAGGCTGTCAGACAGGCCATGACAGAAGGAGTGCTCATCATCACGGGGGGACCCGGCACCGGCAAGACCACCACCATCAACCTGATGATCAGGAGCTTTGAGATGGAAGATATGGAGATTGCCCTGGCTGCCCCCACCGGAAGGGCGGCAAAGAGGATGACTGAGGCGACCGGTTATGAGGCGAAGACCATTCACCGCCTGCTGGAATTATCCGGGGGTGACCTTGGGAATGAGCAGTATCATTTTGAGAGAAATGAGACGAATCCTCTTGAAGCAGATGTGATCATCGTCGATGAGATGTCCATGGTGGATATCTCTCTGATGCATGCCCTCCTGAAGGCTGTCATGCCCGGGACCAGGCTGATTCTGGTGGGAGATTCCAACCAGCTGCCCAGCGTCGGCCCGGGAAATGTCCTCAAGGACCTGATCGAAGCAGATGTATTTCCGGTGGTCCGCCTTACCAGGATCTATCGCCAGGAGGAAAACAGTCAGATCGTCTATAATGCCCACAGGATCAACAGCGGCCGGCAGATTGTCCTTGATAATAAGAATCCTGATTTCTTCTTCTTTCAGAAGAATGACCTGCGTTCAGTGATTGCCAGTGTAATCTACATGGTGAAGGACAGACTTCCTTCTTACATCGGCAACAGTCCTTTCGAGATACAGGTACTCACGCCCATGAGAAAAGGAGAGCTTGGTGTGGATCATCTGAATCAGGTGCTCCAGTATTATCTGAATCCATCAAGCCCTTCCAGGGAGGAGAGGGAGGTCCGCGACGGAATCTTCCGGGAGGGAGATAAGGTCATGCAGATCAGGAACAACTATAAGCTGGCCTGGAAGATCACTGACGCAAAGGGATTTACCATCGAGGAAGGCATGGGAGTCTTCAACGGTGACCTGGGCATCATCAGGGATATCAACCATTTTACAGAGAGAGTGACCGTGATCTTTGATGAGAACCGGAGGGTGGAGTACCCCTTCTCCGGCCTGGATGAGCTTGAGCTGGCATACGCCATCACCATACACAAGTCACAGGGCAGTGAGTATCCGGCTGTGGTGCTCCCCCTGCTCACCGGGCCGGCCGTGCTCTGCAACAGGAATCTTCTGTACACGGCAGTCACCCGTGCCCGGAAATGTGTCACGATCATCGGCCGGCAGGAGATGGTCGAGCAGATGATCCGTAATGAAAAGGAACAGAAAAGATACACCGGGCTGAAAGAGCAGCTGGCCCAGTCGGCATTAATCTCTTGACAAACCGGTGCATATTGTACAGATATATACTTTCTTGAATCCCGCTTTTATCAGGGTCCGGGTGCAGATCTCCATAGTCGCTCCGGTGGTGTAGATATCATCAACGAGGAGGACTGACTTAAAAGAAGGAGTCAGCCCTTCATACTCTCTGTTGAAGGTAAAAGCATTCTGCAGATTGCTGAGCCTGGCACGAGGCGACAGCTGTTTCTGAGGCGTCGTATCAGCAGACCTTATAAGCAGATCAGACAGATAGGGGATCCCTGTGAGAACAGATAGATCCCTGGCAAGGAGTTCAGCCTGATTATAGCCCCTGCTTTTTCTTTTGTGCCTGTGGACCGGCACAGGGATGATCAGGTCCGGCTTCCAGTGCTGTAACTGGTCAGCATGTCGCACAAGGATCTCTTCCGCGAAGAATCTGGACAGGCTTCTTCTGTTGTGATATTTGAAATCGGCGATCACAGGCCGTGTCTTTTCATTGTATAATAGAAGAGAAAAGCCCTGCTGGAATGATTTGGGAAATTGCCTGCAGTCATAACAAAGCTCCTGCTCGGGCATGCTGACAGGTTTTCCGCATTTGAAGCAGGCGGGGCCTGATACCCAGGGAAGCCTGCTGCGGCAGTCCCGGCAGATCAAAGTCCCAAAGGGCAGAATCCTGGCGCAGGATGGGCAGTGTCTGGGGAACAGAACAGGGAAAAGCTTTTCGCGGACATAAAAAGAAAACAGTATATACTTTTTTGAGTGGAGGAGAGTCCGGCGGACTCTCCTCCACTTTGTCATTTGCTCCTGAAAGATGTTGAAAACAGGGAACACTTTCAGGCTATCCCTGTGCTGCCGAAACCGCCTCTGTCAGTGTGCCCGAGAGAATCGGTCTCCTCAAAATATACTTCCGGCTGATGCTCCATGATCCGAAACTGGCAGATCCGGTCATTGATATGGATCTCAGTATCGCGGACAGCATAAACCGGCATAAACCACTGGTCATTGTCTCCGCAGTAGCTTTCATCGATCACGCCCATATGATTGGTCTGGATGATTCCGAAATGCTTAAAAGTAGAACTGCGGGGAACCACATGAGCCTCGTAACCTTGGGGCAGCTCCATGGCAACTCCCAGAGGGATCAGGGCTGATTCCCCCTTCTTCAGGCGGATGTCACAGGCCGCCCTGAGATCGATCCAGTCGGACCCCTCTCTCTTGTAGGAGAGCTTTTCTATCTCATCAGTCAAGTATTTGATTCTGATCTTCTTCATATCTTATTTACACTCCTTTATTTGTGGTTCTTATATCTTTGTTTCTTCCAGTATAACCAAAAAATGACAATCAGTCAATTTTAATATGAAACTTATTATGTTAAAAATCCATAGTATATAAAAACACTCCGGCATAACCTTGCCTGTTACATACAAATTGTATTTCTTCATATTATATATGTACATCAGCAGGCAAGTTTTTAGGAAGTTTTTATTCTGATAATTCTTTGTTGACGAACCATGGACTCTTGTGGTATAGTATTCTGGCGATGGAATAGGTCTTTTTTTTATGCTCAAAAACAGGAAGCAGCAGGAAGAGAAAGACCGCAGTTTTTTATGTTAAGTTATTGGAGGTGGAAGTTGTGCGCGTGAGAATCACATTGGCATGTACAGAGTGCAAGCAGCGTAACTACAATACGATGAAGGAGAAGAAGAACCATCCGGAACGTCTTGAGACCCGTAAGTATTGCAGATTCTGCAGAAAGCATACTGTTCATAAAGAGACCAAGTAGTCAGACCGGCGGTAAGGAGAGTTACTATGAGCGACGGAACAAAGAAATCCGGTTTGAAAAACTGGTACAGAGGTCTTCAGTACGAGTTCAGGAAAATCAGCTGGCCTGACAAAGACACACTGACCCGCGAGACAGTCACGGTGACAGTGGTTGCGATTGTTCTGGGTGTGATCATAGCCACGCTGGATATGATTCTTCAGTATGGGATCAATATCCTGATATAGCATCGGGAAAAGGAGAGTATATGTCAGATTTAAACTGGTATGTAGTCCATACTTACTCAGGCTACGAGAACAAGGTGAAGGCGAATATCGAGAAGACCATCGAGAACAGAAAGCTTCAGGACCAGATTTTTGAAGTCAGGGTTCCTCTCCAGGATGTCGTGGAGATGAAGAACGGGGTCAGAAAGAGCGTCCAGAAGAAGATGTTTCCAGGGTATGTGCTGGTCAACATGATCATGAACGACGATACATGGTATGTGATCCGCAACACCCGCGGGGTCACCGGTTTTGTCGGACCAGGATCAGAGCCTATCCCGCTGACGGAGATCGAGATGAGGAATCTCGGCATCGTGAGCAGCGAGGAGAAGGTGATCGAGGTTGATTTCGAAGTCGGTGATCTGATCGAGGTTGTATCCGGTGCCTGGGAAGGCAGGGTCAGCACGGTCAAGGATATCAACAAGAGCAAGCAGACAGTGACCATCGAGGTCGAGATGTTTGGCCGGGAGACTTCTGTAGAGATCGAATTTTTAGATGTTAGAAAAGCATAATAAACGTCTGCCGGATCATGATCACGGCTGTTTGGCGGCCGGGTCGCTTCGAGGCAGACAGTGGGAGGGACATCCCGTAATTACCACAATAGGAGGTAGCTATCATGGCGAAAAAAGTAACAGGTTATATCAAATTACAGATTCCGGCGGGCAAGGCAACACCGGCACCGCCAGTAGGTCCTGCATTAGGACAGCACGGAGTGAATATCGTCCAGTTTACTAAGGAGTTCAACGCCAGAACTGCAAAGGAAGGCGACATGATCATCCCTGTAGTAATCACTGTATATCAGGACAGAACATTCAGTTTTATTACAAAAACACCTCCGGCAGCAGTTTTACTGAAGAAATACTGCAACATCAAGTCCGGATCAGGTGAGCCTAACAAGGTTAAGGTTGCATCAATCTCCAAAGACAAGATCAAAGAGATCGCCGAGATTAAGATGCCTGATCTGAACGCCGCCAGCATCGAGGCAGCGATGAGCATGATCGCAGGTACTGCAAGAAGCATGGGTATCACTGTAGAAGACTGAGCCCGGCTGAGATGATCATAAAAAGATGAAAGTGGGAGGGTTTTGCTCCCGATAATACCACAGGAGGTTATATATCATGAAAAAAGGTAAAAGATATCAGGAGGCTGCAAAGCTTAGAGATAAGACAACTTTATATGATGCACCGGAAGCCATCGCCATCGTTAAAAAGGTTGCCAGTGCAAAGTTTGATGAGACAATCGAAGTACATCTGAAGATGGGTCTTGACGGACGTCATGCTGACCAGCAGATCCGCGGCGCTGTAGTATTACCTCATGGAACAGGCAAGAAGGTTCGCGTACTTGCCTTTGCCAAGGGTGACAAGGCTGAAGAGGCAGCAGCAGCCGGTGCTGAGTTTGTAGGAGCAGAGGAACTCGTTCCTAAGATTCAGAAGGAAGGCTGGCTCGATTTTGACAAGGTAGTTGCTACCCCCAACATGATGAGTGTTGTTGGACGTCTTGGACGTATCCTCGGACCTAAAGGCCTGATGCCTAACCCCAAAGCCGGTACCGTTACCATGGATATCGGAAAGGCTGTTCAGGAGCTGAAGGCTGGTAAGATTGAGTACAGATTGGATAAGACAAACATCGTTCACGTGCCGATCGGAAAAGCTTCTTTTACAGAGGAGCAGTTAAACGAAAACTTCCAGACATTAATAGATGCTATTATTAAAGCGAAGCCCGCTGCCGCAAAGGGACAGTACATCAGAAGTGCTACTATAGCTTCTACCATGGGCCCCGGGATTAAGCTTAACACAGCAAGATTATAATCATTATATCAAGAAACAAGGGCAGGCCATCTTTTTTAAAGGGTGGCCTGTTATTGCGTTAAGCGGTCATCTGATGTATAATCAGGGAAGAAAAAGATGAAAGAAAGCGAGGTTTCTATATATGAAAAAATGCATTTTCTTTGTTTTAAGTATCTGTTCCCTGATCTTTCTGTTTCCTGCAGTCGGTCAGGCAGCCGGAGGAAAGACTGTATTCATCGCTGCCGGCCATCAGAGGAAGGGCATCTCCTCCCAGGAGAGCTATGCCCCGGGCAGTTCGGGCAAAAAGGCCAAGCTTACATCAGGTTGTGAGGGCGTGAAGACACATATTCCCGAATACAAGACTAACCTGGCCATCGCCAAGGCCGCCAGGAAAGAGCTGGAGAAAAGAGGTTACAAGGTGATCATGCTGCGTACCGGCAACAGCTGCCCCCTTTCCAACAAGCAGAGGACCAGAAAGGCCAACAGAAGCGGTGCGGATATCCATATCTGCATCCATTGTGATGATGCGGGTTCGCGCTCTTCGGGCCCTCATATCTGTCTGCCTGCCAGTTCAAAGTACGTCGGAAAGAAGATCTACAAGAGATCCTGCAGGCTGGGAAGCCTGATTCTTATGGCGACGGCAAAGTCGACCGGCAAGAGGAGCAGCGGCATCATCCGGTCTAATTACTACACGACCATCAACTGGGCAAAGATTCCGACATTTATCCTTGAGTGCGGTTATCTGAGCAATCCCCGCGAAGACCGGCAGCTCAATTCAAAGAGTTATCAGAAGAAGCTGGCCAGGGGAATAGCCAATGGGGTAGATAAGTATTTTAAATAAAGATAAGAGTTGACAAATCATAACCGGGGTGTTATGATATCGCAGTATGAACGCCGAAGACAGCAGGTACCATAGGGTATAATGCGCAAGCGCCTGCCGAGGAAGTGATATTCTTGCAGAACCCTGTTCTGCGATCATGGATATTTCGCTCTCTGTCTTATGGCAGAGAGCTTTTTCTTTTGAGATCATGAGGATCTCTTTGGCGGTACACACAAATAATACAGGAGGTGCACCTTAAGATGGCTAATGTCGCATTAAAACAACCAATCATTGACGAGATTAAGGGTCAGCTTGATGGCGCTCAGTCACTTGTTGTTGTTGATTATCGTGGAATCTCTGTAGCCGATGTTACAGAACTCCGTAAGCAGTGCCGCGAGGCCGGTGTGATTTATAAGGTTTATAAGAACACCATGGTGAAGCGTGCTGTTGAGGGAACACAGTTTGAAGGCGTTATTCAGGACCTGGAAGGGACCAATGCCTTTGCGATTTCCAAAGATGATGCAACACTTGCAGCAAGAACAGTCGCCAACTTTATCAAGAAGGCCAAGGTCTGCAAGTTAAAGAGCGGTGTTGTTGAGGGAACATATTACGATGAAGCCGGCATCCAGACGATCGCTACGATCCCGGGAAGAGAAGAGCTTCTTGCCAAGTTCCTTGGAAGCATCCAGTCTCCGATCGCCAACTTTGCCCGCGTGATCAAGCAGATCGCCGAG
>CADBNQ010000084.1 GCA_902796045.1 uncultured Lachnospiraceae bacterium
CTTACAGTGACGTTACCGTGAAGGGTCTCGTGTATAATATGCAGAGATTCTCCGTAAACGACGGACCAGGTGTAAGAACCATTGTATTCTTAAACGGGTGTCCGCTCCGCTGTAAATGGTGCTGCAACCCAGAATCTCAGGAGTTAAAACCTGTAGTGATGTTCAAAGAACAGAACTGCGTGGGATGCGGCAATTGTGAGGTTGTATGTCCAACAGGCGCTTCTAACTTGTTTTACCCAGGTAAAATTGACCACAGCAAATGTATCTGCTGCGGCAAATGTGTAGATGTATGCTATCATAAGGCCCTTGAGATGTCCGGTAAATGGATGACCGTTGAGGAAGTTATGATAGAATTATACAAGGACCGTACCATATACAGAAGATCTGGAGGCGGCATCACTGTGTCAGGCGGAGAAGCCCTGGTGCAGCACAAGTTCCTTGCCGAGCTGCTCAAGACCTGCAAGTCGGTTGGCTGGACAACAGCGATCGAGACAACAGGACTGGCCAGCGAGGAAGTGCTGGATGAGATTATTCCGCTGCTTGACTATGTGATGATGGATATCAAGCATATTGACTCTGATACCCATAAAGAGTTCACCGGAGTCGGCAATGAGCAGATTCTTAAGAATGCCTTATATATCTCTCATCTTGCCAAAGAGATGGTGATCCGTGTTCCTGTTATTCCAGGTTTTAACGCTGATAAGAAAACCATAAAAGGTATCGCGGCCTTTACAAAGTACCTTCACAACGTTAATGAACTCCACCTGCTGCCGTATCATGATCTTGGATCAAACAAGTACGGCATGATGGGCAAGGATTACGAGATGGAGGGAACAAAGAGTCCCGAGTCCGAATTTATGGATGAGTTAAAAGCGATAGTAGAAGAGGAAGGCCTCACCTGTAAGATCGGAGGTTGATAGATATGGGCAAGTATTACCTGCTGACTTCCGAATCTGTTACAGAGGGACATCCTGACAAACTATGTGATATAGTTTCGGACACACTGTTAGATGCCTATCTGAGTGAAGATCCCAATTCTCATGTGGCCATGGAGACGGTAGCATCCAAAAACACCATTTTCCTTTCGGGGGAAGTTACCTCCTCCGCGAAGCCGGATCTGGTGAAGAAGGTCAGAGAAGCGGTACTCGAGATCGGCTATGACAGTGCAGTCAAGGGACTGGATGGAAATAACTGCCTTGTCCTTGCCAATGTTATTTCCCAGTCTCCTGATATTGCCCAGGGCGTTAACCGGGAAGGTGGCCAGGTTGGCGCCGGTGATCAGGGCATGATGTATGGATATGCCTGTGATGATACAGAGGAATACATGCCTCTGTCCATCTCCCTGGCTCATAAGCTCACCAAAAGACTTACCTATGTGAGGAAGAGCGGGATCCTGCCGTATCTTTATCCGGACGGTAAGTCTCAGGTGACAGTGGCTTATGATAAAAACGGGGAAGTCGCAGGAGTCCAGACGGTAGTCATTTCCACGCAGCACAGCGCGGATGTTTCCATAGAGAAGCTTCGTGCCGATGTGAAGAGGGAAGTGATCGATGCCGTCATAGATCATAAGGATATGCTTCCTGAAGCGAAGATCCATATCAATCCCACAGGTCGTTTTGTAGTAGGAGGACCTGAGGGGGATACGGGCCTTACAGGCAGGAAGATTATTGTAGATACTTATGGAGGGATCGCAAGACACGGAGGTGGAGCTTTCTCAGGAAAGGATCCTACCAAAGTCGACCGGTCGGCAGCCTACATGGCCAGATATGCTGCAGTGAATGTAGTTGCAGCAGGTCTGTGCAGAAAATGTGAGGTCAATCTTGCATATGCCATCGGTGTCCCGGATCCCGTTTCCATCAAGATTGATACCTTTGGCACTGAAGAAATCCCAAAGGATATCATCGAAAGAGTAGTTGAAGAAATTTTCGACTTTAGTGTTGCAGGCATTATAAATAACCTCTCTCTCACATCTGTTACTTATAAGCCTCTTGCAGCCTATGGTCATTTCGGCAGACCGGAGCTTGACCTGCCCTGGGAAAGGACAGACAAGGCAGCGGATCTGCAGAACGCGGCAGTATATTATGTTGCTGAAGCGTTGATCAGTAAGAATCAGGGGATCTGTACAGATGACTCCTGTAAACTGACATTCTAACTGTTTATACGTTTTCCTGATCGGTCTCAACACACTCTCACAAATAGAACAGAATCGTTAAGGCGATTCTTACCGAAATTTCTTCTTTACCAAATGGAGGAAACATTCATGGGAACAATATTAGAACAGTTACACAGCTTTCATATTAAGTCTGCTGTTGACGACCTGATTGAACAGGGAGGCAATAAAAACGTGGAAGATCATCCGCTGGATGGCATATACCGCTGTAGAGTATGTGGTTGGATCTTTAATGAAAAAGAACAGGGTAAACCTTTCACAACCATTTCTCATTGCCCTATCTGCAATGTAGGTCAGCAGGGTTTTCAAAGAATAAACTAAATATTAGGATTATTTTTACCCGGAAACGGCTGTATGTTTACCATACAGCCGTTTTTTGCGCTGTAAGGTAAATTATTGTCCTATAGTCAACAAAATAAAATTCAATAAAATTTCAATATGATTCAATATAATAACAGATTAGTCGTGATAGTGTACAAAAAATCGAATTCAATTTATTACAATTGATGGTAGAATATTATCATAAAGGTTTAAATAACCCAAGTACGGATAATCAGGAGTAGCTTAACAGATGGAACATAATGCAGTTCATAAGAATGATAAGGATATGAGCCTTCCCGGCATCTTTGGTGTGGAGGCACTGGAGCTTCTGACCGAGAAACTGTCTGACGCGACTGGTTTCTCCTTTACAGTGATTGACTACAGAGGCAATAATCTCACAGAAGGGATCATATGCAACAAGTTCTGTGAGTTTCACAAAGAACTGCGGGAGTGTTCTGAGTGTCAGGTTACAGCTGCTTTTGCAGCGGCCAAGGCAGCGATCAAGTGCTGCCCCTATCTCTTTTCCTGCCCTCAGGGTCTCTACAGTATTGCTGTCCCTGTCATAGTTAATGACCAGTATCTCGGCGCCCTGGTTGGCGGCCGGATCCGATGTGATGAGGAGGCAGAAGGAGAAGAGTCCCGCCCCGATGACAGTTCAGTTCTCTATTCCGACAGTGAATATGCGAATATTCCTGTTTTCAGCAGGACCAAGATCATGGCGATCGGAGATCTGATGTTTTTCATGCTGAAGGAGATGGGCGAGAAGGAGAGTATGGGGATGCAGCTATCAACGGTATCTCTGGAAGAGGCTCAGATTGATAATATCAGAGAGTGGAACCGTTCCCTGCAGGAAAAACTAAAGAGCTCCGAGCTTAAACATCTAAGAGCACATATTCATCCCCAGTTCCTTATGAATATGTTTGCGACAATAGCCAACTATGCTGTCCTGGAGGACGCGGTTCATACAGAGGAGCTGATCGTTGAGTATGCTTCCATCTTAAGGTACTATCTTGATGAATCTGCTGAGTTCTGTCTGATCGGGGACGAGTTTAAGCAGATTGAGAAATATCTGTCCGTACTGCGTTTAAAGTATGATAACAAGTTTAATTACCATATCAAACTGGATGAGAGTCTGAAGCAGGTCAGGTTTCCTGTTCTTGTTTTCTTCCCCCTGCTTGGATATGTGATTAACTATGGTGCGTTTCCTAATTCTTTTAAAGGGATTCTCTTTATCGACGGAGAGTCTGACGGAGACTGGTGCATCGCTACCATGCAGCTTGAGAACCAGATCCATGTTTCAGAAAGCAAAGGTCCTGGTCAGGTGATGATCATGGATGAGGAGATGATCCGGGCGCAGCTGGCAGACACCAGAAAAAGACTGGATTATGTATATGGAGATCATTATCAGCTGGACATGAAGCCGGACATGATCACACTTAGATTTCCAAAGAATATCAACAATATGGAGGTGAGAGGATGATCGGAGTAATGTTGATCGATCAGGAAAGCCTTTTTCAGAGAGCATTCCGCAAGATTATGGACAGTATCGAGGACTGCACCCTGGTCGGGGTGGCTGAGAACAGTGCCGAAGCCATAGAACTCTTTAATTGTCATCATCCCCAGGTTGTATTTGCTGACGCAGTTGTGGGAGGAGAGAGCGGTATTTCCATATGCGCCAAGATCAAGGCCATTGCCCCGAATACGCTCGTTTACATTCTCACGAATTATTGTAATATCAATCTGATCAGAAACTGGATGTTATCAGGACTGGATGAGTATCTGCTGAAACCGGTATCCAGAAACAGGATTTCGTCGCTTCTGCAGTCGAACACCCAGGTGGTTGATACGGTCAGAGAAGATGAATATGCGAGCGATCTCTTTTCAGCGATCGACAGCAGGGATTATAAAAAGGCCTATGATTCTGTGCAGTATGTGATAGACCAGATTTTTGAGAGGGAGAATGCGTCAGACCGCAGAGAAATGCTTGAAAACATTGCGACAGGTCTGATGGTCCAGATCCCAGGCATGGATAAGAAACAGATCAGGTACTATCTGCAGAAGTTTGAGCTTTCCGCCAGGATGCTTGACCGAAATATGCTGTGCTATTGTTGGCTGATGGACGTGGTGACAGAAGTATTCAGACAGTTATGTGTATTTAAGTACACACATATGAACCAGGCCCTGCAATACATTGAAAGCCACAAGAATTATGAGATATCCATCACTGAACTTGCGGCCAAAGCCCAGATCAGCAGCGGATATCTCAGCAGGATCTTTAAGAAGTATTATCATATAAGTGTTGTGGACTACATCCATCTGCGCAAGCTGCATATGGCAAAACACTATATGATATCCAGCGATATGAACATATCAGATATATCCTTCCTCCTGGGCTACAGTGAGGCCGGTTATTTCTGCAAGGTATTTAAAAAATATGAGGGGATGACCCCCTCAGCATTTATCAACCGCTATGCCAGGAAAGCGGCATAAGGAGACGGTGGAGGAGAGGCTGATCAGGACTCATCCGGATGGCCAAGCTTCCAGGTTTTCATGAATTCGGTGACGGGGCTGGACTCTTCCACCTCCGCGAGACCATGGTCCTGCAGCAGTTTATTGATTCTTTTTATGGACGCGTCAGCGCCGGAAACAGGTTCATCATCAGCCTCCGGTACGGATGCGTTCTTTTTTATAGTGATCTTGTACTGGTAGTCAGAATTCCGTCCGGATTCCTGAAAGCTTTCATTCCCGCTTTCATCACTTTGGAAAGAGGCTTTGAGCGCTTCAAATAAGAAAAAGAAATAGTTACCCCTTTTCTGGAAAATAATATGGTCATTTTTCAGCAGATCAGGGGAAGACTTTCTGACGTAGCCGGCTTTCACCTGCATACTCAGGGTGACTTCAAATACGCCATTATCCTGTCTTTCTTCAAAAACAACATAGTCTGTTCTGTTGAGTCTTCTGACAGACCCGTTCATATCGGTCTGAAAGGTTACCTTGTCCATTGTTTCTGATACCATTGCTGACATTGAATTATTTCCTTTCTGTAAATGCCTCTGATCATCTGCGAGGATGCGTGATTGATTTTATGCAATTATCAGTGAAAGATATTCCTAATACCGGATAAACTGCTTGCTATACTCAAAAGAGAAAAACCATAGCCGAATCGGGGGGACGAAGATATGATGTTAAATGATATCAACAAAAAATGGATATCTTACAAACAAGTATATAATCTTGACAGTCCCGTGCTTGTCGAGGAGCTTCGTTTTGATGCCGAGGAAGGGACGGATTCATCCTTCGATATCACCGAGATGTTTTCCCATCATTATGTGCTGCACCTGAATCCTAAAGTCCATCTTTATCGGAGCGATTATGTTGATATGGTTCTCTGGCACGAGTTTACCCACCTGTATGATTTTCTGAACCAGCCTTTTGCCTATAAGGTCATGCGCAAGATCTATCTTTATATGAACACATTTTCAGAGTATCATGCGAGCCGGAGAACGATTGAAAGGACGATCAGTCTGGCCTGTCCGGGAGAGATCAATCCGGATAAATGCCTGATTCCGACGGCCTACAAGGAGATCTCCATCAGAGAGCTGGTCAACAACACATTAAAGCATGCAGAGCTCTCGCAATCATGGTTTAAAAAGCATCCATCCCATCAGAGCTTTCATATCTATCTGAGATATGTCATGTATCTTATGGGTTATGCTTCGATTTTTGAGAATAAAAAAGATATTCTTCGTTTCTGTCTCACAGACCTGAAGGAGTCTGAAGAACTCTATCTGGAACTGTTTGACATCATGGAGGATAAGGACTTCTTCAAGATTGTATCACATATGGATGCAATCTACGAAGAAGCGGGGCTGTAAAGAAGATTACAGCCCCGTTATTTTTGTCTTTCAGCTTTATCTTTCCAGCCAGGGATTAGAGCATCTGATCGTCTCATCCTCTGCATGGGTCAGCACATATGCTGCATGGTCCAGCAGAAAATCACTTCTGCACTCTGTCAGCTTCTCTTTTGTGAGAAGCTGTATTGCTTTCTTGCAAAGTGATTCTACTACAAACATGGCATATTTGGCTTTCTCATCAAGAGGGATCAGAACCAGCTTGCCAAGCTCCCTGTGGGCCATCTGGCCGAAGAGGGGCAGCTTCTTAAGACCTTCATGCTCCCACTTGTAATATGGCTTATATACTCTGTTGATCAGGTATACAAAAGACATGTAATGCTGAAGGAATTCCTTCAGGGCAAGCGAGGCTGCCACAAATTGTCCCCTCTGCAGACTGCGGGGGAAATTATACTGTCCGCTCTGGGCAATCTGGGTACACTCAAAGGCCAGCCGCTTGATGCGGACATCATCGGGATATCCTTTGAGAAGGCCGTTCCTGATCTCGCTGAACCGTCCCAGGTTATCAAAGAAAACCCTTCCGTTGGTGGCTGTGGATAATGAGATATCATTCATGGCCAGCCAGAGCCTGTTGCTCTGTGGTACTTCATGGATCGACAGGAACTTATCGTAAAATCCTTCGATGGTAAGCAGGCCTGTCCTGCCGTCACCAAGATCACAGATATTACGTGCCGCAAAGGGACCGTAGCTGCCGGGCAGCTCTGCGATCTTTTCTTTCAGCCTGTCTCCGTAAACAGCCATATCTTCTTCGGGAATAAAGATCTGGAAGGATGGCCCGAAGTCATGGTCTCTGGAGATCTCGTCATCAAAGCCGTAACACTCAGACCCCTCTCCCACAAGGCCGGCAGCCATTCGGGGAAGGTACTCTGCGAATTCCTTTTTGAGCATGGGATAGCACACATCATTGAAGTAAGCCTCGCAGAGATCCAGGCCTTTTGTATCCAGGCTGATATTCTTGTCATAATTGTTCTCGTACTGGAGAAACTCTTTGGTATGTCTGTCATTCATGGCCTGCTGCTGGACTTTGGCCAGAGCCTGCTCATAATTCTTCTTGCTGATCATATAACTCTCACTCTGCACACCCAGCTTCTTTTCGCTGGTATCCAGGGCAATCTTGAAGCAGTCCAGGGCCTTCTGATAATTGCCGTCCTCATAGTAGATGATGCCGAGATTATTCAGAGAGGTGGCATAAAGAAGAACAGTCCTGGCAATGTTTTTCCTGAAGATGGAGATGGCCTGCTTCAGACAGTCTATGGCTTTATCCCGCTGTCCTGTATGCTTGTAGGGGTCGACAAGATTGTTAAGGGTCACCCCGTACAGGATCTCGTATTCCCTGTCAGTCCTGAATATGGACAGACAGATGTTGTGCAGGGGGATGGCTTCCTCGTCTCTCCCCATCTGCTGATAGAGAAGGCCGAGATTATTGCAGAGGCTGGCATATTGAACCAGTGTCACTGCGTTTTTCTTCTCAAAGAGGGCCTTTGCCTTAAGGAAAAGGATCTCGCTTTCATCATTGCGTCCCATCATGCGGAGAAGGTTGGCAATATTGACAAGGGTGGACGCATAATCAAGATGATCCGGTCCCCTGGTTGCGGCAACGATATGCAGTGCCTTCTGAAGGGCAATGAGTGAATCCTCATACCTGCCCAGGTTGCGGAGAAGTCCTCCGTACTCAATATAACACTTCAGAGTCTCATCGTGGTACTCTCCATAGATCGCCAGAGAGATCTTCAGACACTCTTCGAACAGAGGAACCAGTTCCAGAAAACGGTCCTGGCGTTCCAGTTCCTCTATCTGCTGGTATAATTCCTTTAACCGTTCTTCTGTCATAATTTATCTCCCTCGTTTTTCCAGGGCCCTGTCCAGTACTTCCATCGCTTTTTTTCCGTCGACAGCAGTCATCAATGCCACACCATTCTCCTTGCATTTCTTATAGGTGTCCAGTACAAGATCAACCTCAGAAGAGATTTTGGAGAGGGTGAGAACAAAGATCACATCGATATTATGCTCCTCCACATCCTTCATCATGCGGCGGTAGCCCGGCCTGTCCAGATTATCCGGCGGATAGTCACCCAGATCAGTATAATTGATAAATTCACAATCCTGTCCATAGATACCCATAGCTCTGTTCTGGCACTTCACGCCATCTGCGATCATGCCTTTGACATAGGTCTGGGAGCATCCGGGACATCCCCCGCGATAATGCTGGTGATTATAGATTCCCACTCTTGTCATACTTAAACCCTTCTTTCTTATCAAGCTTTAAACTGCGCCGGAGACATGCGAAGAAAAAACAGCCTCCTGAGTATAATAATCCAGATTCATTATAACAATATCCCTTCCGGCCAGAGGGGAAGAAATGACAATAATGATGGGAAATAACAGGACTCAGGCGGTGCAGTCTTTTGCCGGAGGAGTCTGTCAGAATTGCTGAGTATTTTTCCTATTCAATGGGTGTATAACTCCAAATCACCATGCAGGAAAATGGTATGATTAGTATCAGGAGAAGTGTCGTAAAAGGATGATAGTGGGAGGAATGTGCAATGTTAGAATTCTATATTTTAGATACGGGTTATCTTTTGACTGACAAGAACAATGTAGTAGCCGGGTCTACTATGGCAACCAGGAGCAATCCTGATGTAATGCATACATTTTACAGGCTGCCGGTGATGAATATCCTGATCCATCATGATAATGGATGGATCTTGTATGACGTAGGCAGTCATCCGGATGCCATGAAAGGTCACTGGCCGGATTGTCTCCAGGAAGGCTATCAGCTTTTCCAGACGATTGAACAGCATCCGGAAGTCCAGCTGGCCCTGTGCGGGTTAAGACCGGAGGACATAGACACCGTTATTCTGTCACACATGCACTTTGACCATACAGGAAACATTCACCTTTACAAGAATGCGGATGTCTATGTTCCCAAGGCAGATTTTGAGTTTTCCCAGTCCACAGTTCACCAGTCTACAGACCCCACTACCTATGTGGGATACTGTAAGAAAGACCTGGAAGTGCCTGTCAGGCAGTATATTCTGGTGGAGGATGAATTTGAGATCGTTCCGGGCGTAGAAGTCATTAATCTTCCGGGCCATACACC
>CADBNQ010000085.1 GCA_902796045.1 uncultured Lachnospiraceae bacterium
TCACACTGCGTATACTCTCTCCGTGCCATCCCTTCATAAGAGGCTATGCTTTCCAGCGCCCGGCACATATTGTCAAGATCTGTGATATTGTTCAGGAAAGTCTGATTGAAAGCAGTGTTCGCCGGCCCTTCCCACATCCTGTTCATAGCTTTCACATCGGCCTGCATGTTTGTGAGAGACTGTCGTATCGCTTTCAGCTGGGTTCTCACATCGTCCTCCGTATGCCTGAGGCTGTCTGTATTTGTCCGTATCTTATCCACAAGCGCTCCACCTCCTATCGTACAATATTGTTCAGGATCCGCCTGACCCACTCAAGGTCTATACACTGGAATACAGCTGCTGTCCTGGTATTCTGTCCTTTTTCAATAATTCCGTCCTCGAAACGTTCATAACAGTCAGCTATGCTCCGGAGCGCTTCTGTCATACCTTCCAGTTCCCGGATCTCTTCGGCCATATCATTCAGATATCCTTCCAACCGGTTTCCGACCAGTCTGAATGATTCCTGATCTATGCTCCTGAGGCAGATCTGAATCTCCCGGACGGACTCTCTGGTCCATCTGCAGTGACTTCTGCACTGCTCCATCTCTTCTGCTGTACGTTTTAACCTTTCCGGATATATCTCCATAAAGCACTTTCCCTGAAAAACTTCATCCTTCTTCTTTCCCCGGTTCTTGTGGGCTGCTCCTTACTTTTGTTTTCTGCTTTGTCTGTAACTTCCTTACAATCGATACTATAATCACTTTCCTTTTTACCGACAACAAATCCTGATGAACAGCACTTTTTCCATGATGAACTGCATATTTCCTCAAACAAAGAGCAGTCTGCTGCCATTTCCGATCCCGCATTCACGTAATGTACTGTCCGCCGGCAGGATCGAAGCATTCTCATATGAGCAGAGAGCAAATTGCCCTTTTGGCAGCTGTTCCATCACTTCCCTGGCCAGGATGCCCGCTATCTCTTCCAGAATCGCCGAGATCTGAGCATCCTCGTTAAGCCGGAAATCGTAAGTCTTGTCGAGTGCCGCAACATATATATCTGTCATGATCATGACTTATTTCCCCCTTCAAACAGATTCAGAAGCTGTATGCAGCCTTCTTTTCCTTCCGTTTTATCATGCATGCCGTCATTTCCTGCTGAAAACAGATATTCTTCATGACCCTTCCTCATCCAGATCCATGTACGTACAAAGCATGCCTTTTGCGGATCATATACTGAAAAGGCCGCCTTCAGAGCCCTGCTGTTATCATCGATAGACGCCAAAGACTCCAAAGGATTCCCTTTTTTCCATCGCATCATACCGGACCCGTCTTTTCCTGTCATACCGCAGTTATCTGAAAATGTCATGCCGGGCTCCGGCAGAATGCCCTCTTCCTGCAGGCGCCGGATAAAGATTTCAGGTTTTTCCATACTCAGGCTGATCCGGTCCTGATCCCGTTTACTGATCTTCCCGGCTACACAGCTATCCGAAACGTAGACAATAAGATCCTCTGCCTCATATTCCAGCCCTGGCCCGCACTTCACATAAATGACACGGACAGCCTCACGAACAGCGGAAAAAAGGCTGCTGTATTCTTCATCCATTCTGCCATCCTCCGCAAGAATCCCTCTTACGGCAAGATGAAAACGTGCATAGTAGATATCCTCCTCTGTCAGAGAACACCGCCTGCGAAAAAGCGAAGGAACAATATCTATGCCTGCTGTCGCTGCCAGAACAAGGAATTCCGGAGGTGACATGATAAATAATTTTTCAACGCACGGCTGATCCATTCAATTTCTCCTTTATAGCCGCCTTATATGTTCTGGATATGGGAACAGTTATCTTTCCCCGAAGAAAAAGCGTGTTTTCCGCCATCCTGGCGCTTACCAGATAAGTACTGTTGACAATGTAACTGCGATGACAGCGGATAAAACACTCCGGCAAAGACTCCCCGACCTTTTCCAGGGTCCCATACATCCCATATTCTGAATCCTGTGTTCTCACATATATCTTTTTGTTTCTTGCTTCCACATAGAGAATGTCCCTGTAGGAAATCATTCTCCTCTCCCCGTCGTATTCCACCAGCAGAGATAGTTCATCCGCTTTCTCCTCTCCGTCCCTGTTCATGAACAGGGAAAGGAAATCCTCCGACACCTGCTGAAGCATCGCCAAATTCCACGGTTTGAGAAGCAGCGCCTGTGCCCTGATGGAAGCTTTCATATACTTCATGGGCGATACCTTCGTATCCGCTATCAGCAGCAGCAGAAGATTATCGTCTGAACCCCTGAGACTCTGGGCGAATTCCAGACCACCATCCATAGTGATATCCACAACCGTGATCGGATACTCCGCTTTTGCCGTATAAGCGGCGCCGGAAGTGGCAGTACTGTTCCATTCCGCCGTCCGGACCCTGCCCAGGCCCAGCTGCTGTGCCTGAGCCTCAAAGACTCTGCGGATCATGACATTTTTCTTGTCATAAGGAAGAACAAATAAGATCGAAATCATGTCTCACTCACTATAGTAACTGTCTGATCTACAAGTGGAACAACCACCTTGGATGTGCTATGCTTCCCATCCTTTTCCGGAATCATACCGATACCCGCTCCCAGAACCTTTGTCTGCTCCTTAAATGACAGATAATCAAAATTAAAGGTACTGTTATCCGAAGCTCCTCCGAAATGGATTCCATACATATCGGACTCGAAGGCAGAGAACGCACTGTAGCCTCTCAGATTGGATTTATCCTGAATATTCATGATACCGAAGAAATAAAAATTGTGCTGTCTTCCATGTGAAAATGCATTCTCAAATAGCCCGCTCATTCCCTGCTCTGAATCGTAGATTGTAGTCATAAACGTATTCAGATTCGTTATACAGATCAGGAGCGATTGCTGCTCTGCCATCTTTTTATTGATCTCGTCCTCATCCAACCCGCTTTCCTCAAGCTCGTGCCTGTAGCGGGTCCGTTCCTTGAATAACGGAATCAGCTTGTCCTGGCAGCAGGCAAACAGCTGGTCATAATCACGGATCCATGTCAGGCCCGGAAGATTCCCTATAGATCTGAAACCGGCATTATCCAGATCA
>CADBNQ010000086.1 GCA_902796045.1 uncultured Lachnospiraceae bacterium
TCAAGCCTTCCGGCCAGCATGTCAAATATCATGTTCTGACCCTGGCGATAGCCTCACCGTTTCACACCTGTCTTGCGATAGTGCAGCCGAGCAGATTCAGCTCATCAGACTCTGTCACCGCGATGATCAGGTCCGTATCAGCGATGCCGGCTTCCACCTGCACCTGGTAGCTGGCTCCGTTTCCGGCGATCCCCATCACATCATAAAGACCGGCCACCTCATGGATCGTTTTTGCGTCTTTGTCTATAATAGTAATGTCATGCCCTTCCTGGCTGAGCTGTTCCACAAGGGCAATGCCAACCTTTCCGCAGCCTACGATGATAATCTTCATCCCTCTGTCTGCTGCGGCAGGCCTGTTCTTAAAAAATCCGTAGTCCTTCAAGCTTTTTATTCGTCTTATGCCGCTTTCTTCAAACGCTTTTCTTCTGTCTGTAAATCAGCGGATATCTGACCGGTACTGTGTGAAGAAATGTTAACTGTTTCTCATCGAAATGACAGACTCTACACAGTTCTCACGTGGGTTTTAGTTACTTACTTTCTTTTGCGATCGGCAAATGCCGGCAGACCGTCCTCCCCCATGGGGATCAGAGGTGCCCCCTGTATAAGAGGCAGGGCATAGGTAATAAAGTCCTGGGATATGTCTGTCCCGTCATGGATGATCCACTCCGCAGGCACGTGCTTCTCCTGATTGCAGACCTCATCTACATCCTCCAGGCCGCAGGCCACCACATAGGGGTCATCACTGCACCTGACAAAAGAGATCATCTTGCCTGTGATCCCGCGGTTGAGCGCAACCTGCAGGCCATATCTTCCGGCCATGACAGCCTCCTGCAGGTCGGTGTGGGATATGAGGGACACAGAGCATCTCTGGCTGACATTGAGCTCCACAGATCTGGCCTTGACATGCAGTCTGTCCCTGACCAGGTTCTCCAGGTAGCGCCCGCATCCTGCCAGCATCTTATGGCCGAAGATATCGGTACCGACATTACTGTCATACTCACAGATAAAAGTGCCGTCCTTATCATGGATCCCTTCAGAAACACAGACAACCACGTTGATGTTCTCTGCCAGTGCTGCCTCCACCTGTTTCAGGAAATGCTCCGTGTCAAAATCCACTTCCGGCAGATAGATCAGCAGGGGATTATCCCCGACATACTTTCTGGCCAGGACACTGGCTGCGGTCAGCCAGCCCGCGTGACGGCCCATGATCTCCACGATCGTCACTGATTTCTTCTCGTATACGTAGGCATCCATGGTGATCTCCCGCACTGTCTGCGCTACATATCTTGCCGCACTGCCGTAGCCGGGTGTGTGGTCTGTCAGAATCAGGTCGTTGTCAATGGTCTTCGGCTCGCCGATGATCCTGATATCGCTTTCGATGCTTCGGGCATAGCGTGACAGCTTGCTGACTGTATCCATGGAATCATTGCCGCCGATATAAAAGAAATATCCGATATTCAGCTTCTCAAACTCCTCAAAGAGCCTGGGATATACGGGGTCGTCAAGGTTGTCCGGCAGCTTATAGCGGCAGGACCCCAGATAGGCCCCGGGGGTAGACTTTAAAAACTCCAGGTTCCCTCCCGGGAGGCTCTCTGCGAAATCAAGATACCTTCCCTCCAGAAAGCCCTCGATCCCGTTGATCATCCCGTAGGTCTTTCCGATCTTATCATAGTGTTCCATCGCTTCAAATACAATCCCGTAGAGACTGCTGTTGATGACAGCAGTAGGACCGCCGGACTGGCCCACAATCACATTCCTCTTACTCATAGATATATGTTCCCTTCTGTTTCCAGTGTCCGACCCACTTAGCAGACTTGTTGGTTCCCTGAGGTCGCTTGCCGGTAGCAATCTGCTTGTCGTCACCAATAGTGTTCTTGTTGCTGATCAGCGTCTCATACACATCCCCGTCTATGGCTGCCCTCATGGTGGAGCTCTGGAAGCCGCTCAGGCTGCCGGAGATGCACTCTGTCGCGGCTGCGGCAGCTCTCACCGCCGCCTTGACTGCGCCGACATTCCCTTCTACTTTTACAACAATCCTGGCGTCATAGCCACTGTACTCGATCCCAAGCAGTCTGACATTGCCCGACTTGACAGCCGCATCTGCCGCTTCTATCGCGGAGGCCATACCAATGGCCTCGATCAGGCCTATACATTTCTTATCCATTGATCATCATCTCCGTATAACTATCTCAGATTACTATTTCAGATTACTATTTCAATAACCCCCTTATCATGCCTGCCGGCACCACCATAAAGCGCTTACCTGTGGTAGACAGAGGCATCACGATCCCTATAAATCTTGTCTATGTTATAGTACTCAAATAATGCAAAAAAGTCAATATTGTGATAAAATGTAAACAGGTAGATATTAAGAAAGGAACATCCTTATGAGAAGAAAGCTTGAACTCTACGGTACCCTTGGTCCATCCGACCATGATAAAGGGATACTTAAGGAGATGTTTCATTATGGAATGACGGGCATCCGGCTGAATCTTTCACACCGGAGCCTGAAGGACTGTTCCGGCTGGCTGGAGAACCTCCATGAAGTATCTGAGGAGCTCCATATCGTGCCGGACCTTCTTGTGGACCTGCAGGGGCCGGAGCTCAGGATCGGAAGCCTGGATCATCCCATAGAGCTGGAGGAAGGGGCCAGGATCGTACTTGACTGCAGTGATGATACTGCCGGTGAGACTCCGGCCGTCCAGGCGGGCCTTTCCTCTCCTGCCATCCCCCTTCCTGCCTGTGTGAAGCCCTTTCTTGAAAAGGGGCAGGAGCTTCTCCTTGATGATGGCAGGATCACTCTGAAGGTGGATGATCCCCTCATCCCAACAGCAAGAGTCATGACTGGAGGAAAGCTGCTTTCCCGCAAAAGCCTGGCTCTTCCCGGGCAGACCATCGATCTTCCCACCCTGACCAGCCAGGACCTGGAGAATCTTTCACAGCTTGGCAGATACCGTGTCACCGGGGTCATGCTTCCCTTCGTCCGAAGCGCAGATGATCTGATCAGCCTGCGAAAAACCCTTCTCGACATGGGCAGCACCCATGTGAGGATCTTTGCCAAGATTGAGAATGAGACCGGGGTTCGCCATCTGTCCGGTCTGCTTCCCCACTGTGACCATATCGTGATTGCCCGGGGAGACCTGGCTAATTCCGTTTCCATGGTCAGGCTGCCGGGCGTCCAGAAGGACATAGCAATGATGTGCCGTCAGACTAAGACCCCCTTTATGGTGGTGACCCAGCTCCTGGCTTCCATGGAAAGCTCTCCTGTCCCCACCAGAGCGGAGGTCAGCGATATCTTTAACGCTGTCCTCGACGGTGCTTCTTCCCTGATGCTCACTGGAGAGACTGCCGTGGGCAGGTATCCTGTCCAGGCCATGAAGGTCCTGTCCGATGTATCCTTCGAAGCACTACGTTATGGGGTCAGGCCCCATTACAATTTTGTTAATAATATTAAATTTCTGTAACGGGGCCAGCCCCCGGTCAAGGAGGTAAACTATATGAGTAACCAGATATGGAAGTTCCATAATGATGTGGATACGGATCAGATCATCGCTTCCCAGTACCTGCTTCTGCCGGATGTGGAGGAGATGAAACAGTACACCTTTGAATCACTGGATCCTGATTTTGCGAAAAATGTCCATGAGGGTGACATCATTGTCGCAGGTGAGAATTTTGGCTGCGGCTCTTCAAGAGAACAGGCGCCCAGTGTATTAAAAGCGCTTGGGGTGAAGGCGGTCATTGCCAGATCCTTCGCCCGCATCTTCTATCGCAACTCCATCAACATCGGTTTCCCCGTCATCGTCTGCAAAGATCTTTATGATGCGGTAAAGGATGGAGATATGGCGGATCTTGATCTCTCCGCCGGGACTGTCACCGCCGCAGGAAAGACATTTACCTGCACAAAGCTGCCGGAATACATGCAGAACATCCTGTCCCAGGGTGGTCTGATCGCATCACTTAACAAGGAGGGTTGATTATGGGAATGACGATTGGTGAAAAGATTATAGCCCGTGCAGCGGGTGTTTCCGAAGTAAAGCCCAACGATATCCATACGGTGAAGCTTGACAGGATGATGAGCAATGACGGTACAACCCACCTTACTGTGGATATGTATAAGAATAAACTGAAACATCCCCGCATAGCCGACAAAGATAAGATCGTATTTATCATGGACCACAATGTGCCGGCCGAGAACCCCAAAACAGCTGAAGCACACAAGAAAATGAGAAATTTCGCCCGGGAGAACGGCATAAAGCTCTATGAAGGCCAGGGGGTCTGCCATCAGATCATGATGGAGGATTATGTCTGCCCGGGAGAGCTGATCTTTGGCGCAGACTCCCACACCACCAGCTACGGTGCCCTTGGAGCTTTCGGCACCGGCGTCGGATGCACCGATTTTCTCTACGGCATGGTCACCGGAAGTTCCTGGGTGATGGTCCCGGAGACATTACGCTTCAACCTGCACGGAAAGCTCAGGGAGGGCGTGTATGCCAGAGACCTGATCCTCACCATCATCGGTGATATCGGTGCCAACGGCGCCACCTACAAGATCATGGAATTTGCCGGGGACGGCGCCCACAATCTCAGCATCGATGAACGCATGGTCCTCTGTAATCTCACCGTAGAAGCCGGCGCCAAGGCCGGGATCGTTGAGCCGGATGAGAAGGTGGCCGACTACTGCAGGCAGCATGGCAGGGAGGCTGTCCACATGTTTAAGAGCGATCCGGATGCCCGTTTTGCCGCTGTCTATGAATACGACCTCAGCCAGATCGAGCCTGTGGTCGTCCGGCCCGATTTTGTAGATAATTTCGCATTGCTTAGGGATGTCAGGGAAGAAAAGATCCCTGTAGATGAGGTCTTTATCGGCTCCTGCAACAACGGACGTCTTCCGGATCTTCGGGCTGCCGCCCAGGTAGTCAAAGGAAGGAAAACGGCTCCCAGTGTGAGATTTCTGGTGGCTCCGGCCTCCAATCAGGTCTATATCGATGCCCTGAAGGAAGGCATCATCACAACATTGATGGAAGCAGGCGCCATGATCATGAACAGCAACTGCTCCGTCTGCTGGGGAAGTTGTCAGGGCGTCATCGGAGAAAATGAAGTGCTGATCTCCACCGGAACAAGGAATTTTAAGGGGAGGGCAGGCCATCCCAGCTCCAAAGTATATCTGGCCAGTGCAGCCACCTGCGCAGCCAGCGCCATCGCCGGCACCATCTGCGGTCCGGAGGATTTATAAAGGAGGAATACACACCATGGAAAAGTTTACAGGAAAGGTATGGGTGCTGGGGGACGATATTGACACAGATATCATTATTCCCACCGAATACCTGGCACTCCCCACTGTAGAAGATATGAAACAATACGGCTTCTCTCCTCTCCGCCCGGAGCTGGCCGGACAGATCCATGAAGGAGACATCATCGTCGCCGGGAAAAACTTCGGCTGTGGTTCTTCCAGAGAACAGGCTCCTGAGATCATCAAGGCACTCAAAGTAAAATGTGTGATCGCCAAATCCTATGCCAGGATCTTCTTCCGGAATTCTATCAATAACGGGCTGCTCCTGATTGAAAACAGCGAGATCCAGGACGCAGTAAAAGAAGGGGATGAGATCACGGTCACCCTGGGAGAATGCATAGAGCATAATGGCAGGACCTATCCCGTCGCCTCTCTGCCGGACAATCTGATGGACATCCTCAGGGCAGGAGGCCTGGTGAAGGCTATGCAGCAGCGCAATGGTCTGCACAGTTAGGAGGGGACAATCATGGGAAATACAATCATAGAGAAAATCATCAAAAAGAATACCGGATTATCTGAGGTCAAACCCGGCCAGATCGTCACTGTCCACGTTGACAGGGTCATGATCCATGATATATTTATTCCTTTTGTAGCGGATAAGTTCGAAGAGATGGGATTTGACAGGCTCTGGGATCCTGATAAAGTGGTTCTGATCTACGATCATCTGGTACCGGCCAGCGCCGTGGAGGATATCCGGCATTTTAAGATCGGGGATGCCTTTGTTAAAAAATACGGACTGACCCATGTCCACCGAAGCGACGGCATCTGCCACCAGCTGATGACCGAGGCCGGATACGCCGGTCCCGGGGACATCGTGTTCGGCACAGATTCCCATACGACAACCTACGGCTGCGTAGGGTGTTTCTCATCGGGGATAGGCTATACTGAGATGGCGTCCATCCTGGGCACCGGGGAAATGTGGGTTAAGGTACCGGAGACCATCAAAGTCGTGATCAACGGCACTCTTCCTGCCAATGTCAGTGCCAAAGACGTGATCCTCCGCCTGATCGGAGACCTGCGGGCAGACGGCGCGACCTATAAAGCCCTGGAAATCACCGGATCAGCTGTAGATGCCATGAGTGTGGCTTCCAGAATGACCATATCCAACATGGCTGTAGAGGCCGGCGCCAAATGCTGTCTCTTCAGGCCTGATGAAAAAACATGCCAGTACACCGGGACAGACCTTTCCGAGGTCGACTGGATCTACGGAGATGAAGACGCACAATATTGTCAGCTGATAGAATACCAGGCCGAGGACCTTGTGCCGGTGTGCGCCTGTCCCTCCCAGGTCGACAACATCCACCCGGTCAGTGATCTTGTAGGTACAAAGCTGGATCAGGTTTTCATCGGTTCCTGCACCAACGGCCGTCTTGAAGATCTGGCCGAAGCCGCCAGGATCTTAGACGGCAGACAGACAGCCTGCAAGCTGATCATCACACCGGCCAGCCGGAAGATTTATCTGGAGGCCATAGAAGCAGGCTACATGGAAATCCTGGCCAGGGCAGGCGCCATCATCACCCAGCCCGGATGCGGCCTGTGCTGCGGACGCGCCGGCGGTATCCTCACAGATGGGGAAACGGTCCTTGCCACTAACAACAGGAACTTCCTCGGCAGGATGGGTACCTCAAAGGTAGGCATCTATCTAGGATCACCAGCCACAGCAGCTATATCAGCCATCTATGGAGAGATCAGAGAACCGTTATAAATGAAAGGGCCTCCAGCTTATAAAGTCAGACCGGTTGCGTTTACTTTATAAGCTGGAGGCTCCTTTCATAAGAGGGATTCATCATAATCCCATCCATTTCAGTCGGTCCCTATTGGTTTTCTACAGGCCCGAAGCAGTGATGTGTCAGGTCTGCGGATGTGCTTTCAGCCATTCGATAATGTCACTGCTTTCGTACAGTGGGCGCTCGTCTATAAAGAGACAGGGCACCTGTTCTTTTCCACCCACCATATTCAGGTAGAGACGGTCCGCCTCGCTCTTGCGGATATCATGAAACTCGACATCGGTCCTGCCGCTCTCTTTGATGTAGGCAATCACCCTTCTGCAATACGGACAGGTCTCAAACATATAAAGCTTTAATACCATAATCTTTCCCCTTTCACTATATATCTGATTATTTAATACACATGCACATACGCGGGGGCTAAAACCCCCGCGTAGATGGCTTTATAGGGATATCATATCATATTCAGAGGGAAATAGATATCCGTTTTCGTTTTTATTCCTGTTCTTCTTCGGTAAGCTGTATTCTGATCATTTCGATGATCTGGGTCAGTCCCGCTCTTTTTCCCTGTGCAGGATCTTTCCGCTGCCTCTTGCTATTTCGTACTCAAAATCGTAATAGCCTTTTCCGTCACCGGTCTTTGCCTCAAAGTTGACCTCCCAGACTTTCTTTCCTTTATACTTGTCTTTTTCGATCTCCATATCCCGGATAGTTGATTTATCAATATTGTAATTCTTTTTTGCGTTATTGATGGCTGTCTTTTTTGCCTTTTTCTTGCTGATGCTCTTGCTTTTTGATTTGGCATATGTCTCCAGGGTCATTACGGATGTCTGAGCTGCACCAGCCGGTACTGCAGCAGGAAGGATGTTCGCGGCCATGAGTACAAGGGCCAGAACCAATGTGATCATTTTTCTTCTTTTCATAGTCGTTCTCCTTTCTTGACAACTTGCTGATCTGTTTTTGTTTACAATCCCATCATACACGATTCCCGTGAACTGAAGATGAGGGCAAAATGAATTTTTCATTAATAATCCACTTCCCAGTCAAGTATGGTTCCTGTCGTTGCATCTATCTCAAATCTGTAGATATTTTTCCCCATGACAGCCATGCCTTTATACTGAGAAATCCCATGCAGGCTCTCATAGTCCAGCCTTATGATATTCTCCCTGCCTGCCCCGGGTATCCTGCCAAGGACCAGATCAACAATCTCGTCTTCTTCCAGCTCTGATTCCTGGGTATCCTCCTTTCCGGAGGTCGAGGATGCATTGCCAAACAGCCAGGGCATCTCGAAGCCGGAAGAAAACAGTACTTTTCTATGCTGGATGGCCATCATGATCAGCACTGTGATCAGCACTGTGACGATAGTGTGGATGATCAATCCTTTATGCTTCATGAGAACACTCCTTTACTGGGAACATCACCATAAAACAGCTTCCCTTGCCCAGTGTGCTTTCCAGACTGACCCATCCGCCGTGATATCCTGCGATCATTTTCACGATCGATAATCCCAGGCCGGAAGATCCGCCGCCGGTACGTGACTCGTTTACGGTATAGAAACGATCAAATATCTTCTGCTGGTGTTCTTGCGGGATGCCAGGCCCGTCATCCTTTACAGACAGGGTGATGACATCCTCTGTGACAGAGAGGGAAAGCGCAATATGGCCGTCCGGGTGTTTACCGTATTTGCGGGCATTGGTGATCAGGTTAATAGGAATCTGCATCAGAAGTGTCTCGTCACCCTCAATGATAATATCCGGTGTGATGTCTCTGGAAAGGGTGATCTGCTCTGAAAGGAGCTCCTCCTCCTGCTGGTCTGCCACCATATGGCAGAGCATGGACAGGTCCACAGGCTCTGACTGCAGAGAAAGTCTGCCGGCATCTCCCCTAGACAAAAGAAGCAGGGTGCTGACCAGGGTCGACATGGAAGAAGCATTCCTTCTGATCACAACCAATGCCTCCTCCTGATAGGAGCTGTCCTGAGCGGCATAATCACATTGAGCCAGGATGACAGACAGGGGCGTCTTCAGCTCATGAGAGACATCTGAGGTAAAGCGTTTCTCCCTTTCCTGCTGTTCACTCAGCCTGTCAAACATCTGGTTAAACTCCTCTGTCAGCATACCGATCTCATCAGCCTGGGAGTTTGAAGGAATGTGGTGAACAGACTCCTGATCGTTGCTGACCTTCTGCACCATGCTGATCAGAGATCTGACAGGGGAAAATGCCTGCTTGCTGATCAGATAACCTCCTGTGATGGAAAGAATGACCAGGAATATCAGGACTGCCATCATATAGGGAAAAAAGATCCGGCTGTCTCCATAGACACTCTTGCTGCTCTTCATTCCCCGCACCCAGATGGTCTGATCGTCCACCTTAATCTGGTTATCATACAGGAACCACCGTTTCCTGTTATCGTCAAAACAGCGCTGGAATCCCTTATCCCTGAAAGCAGGCCAGGCTGAGATCCGGGGTGGCCGTCGTCCTTCGATCAGATCACCATTTTCATCATAGACACTGAGATAGATATCGTCTTTATAGAAAGACATGTAGGAGCTGATCGCATAGGTAGTGCCCTCTTCCAGGATGAATTCACCTGCCTCTGACACAGTCTCTCCAAGGCTGGTCCTCGCTTCTGCCTCCGCCTGGCTGCTTTCAAATTCAAACTGCAGCAGGCTGAAGCCGGCCATGATGATCAGGATAAAAGCAGCGTACCAGCAGGTAATCCTGAAGACAATAGAAGTCTTTTTCATTTCACACCCGCCCTTTTATCTGCACATATAACCGACACCCTTGACCGTGTTGATGATCTTGTGGTCAAAGCCCTGGTCTATCTTTTTCCTGAGCTGATATACATGGACATCGATCACATTGGAGGCTCCCTCATAATCATAGTTCCATATATGATTACAGATCTTGTCCCTGGATAAAGCTTTACCCTGATGGGTCAGCAGATATTCCAGGATATCGAATTCTCTGGCGGTCAGAGAAATGGCTTTTCCATCTCTTGTGACTTCTCTTGAGGCTGTATTCATGATAAGATCCGCGCAATGGATCTCACTGCTGGCCCTCTCTCCCCCTCTGCGGATCAGAGCCCGGAGCCTTGCCAGCAGTTCATCAAAATCAAAAGGCTTGACCAGATAATCATCGGCACCGGCGTCCAGGCCGGCCACACGCTCCTCCACGGAGGATAATGCCGTCAGCAGCAAAACAGGAGTTGTATCGCCGCTTTTACGAAGCTTTCTCAAAATCCCAAGCCCCGTGATACCCGGCAGCATAATATCCAGAAGGATGGCATCGTACTCGGCACAGGCCAGATATGAAAGTGCCTCATCTCCTGTCAGGCAGGAATCGACACTGTAGTGCTCGCTCTTTAACTTCCTCACTATGATCTCATTCAGATCAGGCTGGTCTTCAACAACAAGTATTCTCATAGCACTCACCTTTTTTTAGATAGATATAGACAGGGACTTTATTATTCAAGTCCGGCCCATGCCGGACTTGCGCCGGGCTGCGCGTCAGCTCTGCTGACACTTTCCTTTGCGCAGCCCTGGCATCCGCCGGAGGCTGGTCAGAAGAGGATTAGACCCCTCCTGAGTTTATTGAACTTCCACCCTCCAAAAGAGGAGAGGGGCATCCTCTTCTGAGTATACCAGATGAATATGAAGAAAAGATTAACAAATCACCGCACGGCAGCGCAGCTGCCTTCCTATAAAGAAAAACAACCGACAGGATTCCACGCAAACAATACATGAAATCCTGCCGGTTGGGGAGGGCTGTCCTGCGACAGCCCTCCCTGTCATACCTGCCGCCTCACGCCAGGCAAGGCGGCAGATCCCCTAAGTCCTAAATATACTATGATCAGCTGTTGTGCTCTACAGTTTTATGTACGATATCTCTCATCTGCGGCCATGTCTCCATGTAGCGCTCCAGATAGAACTGATATTTCTTATGAGCTTCCATATCAGGTGTGAATGTCTTGTCGACACGTACCAGTGTATCAGCTGCTTCTGCAAAATCTTTGAATAATCCTGCACCTACGCTGGCGATGATGGCATCACCCAGGCAGCCTGCGCTCTGGTTCTCAACTGTCGTATACATGGGAACACCGATGATGTCGCAGTGCATCTGCATCCAGAAATCGGATGTGCAGATACCGCCTGCAGCATAGATCTCTTTTACATTGTATCCTGCATCATTCATGCTCTTGATACAGTGAGCAGCACCGTATGCAACACCTTCGTAAACGGCCCTTGCAATGTGAGCTGTGGTAGTTCCAATGGATAATCCCCAGAAAATGCCACGTGCCTTGGAGTCAGCATAAGGAGCACGGTTGCCCTGGAAATCAGAGTTCATAACAACACCTTCGCATCCGATCGGGATGGCGGATGCTTTCTCTGTGATCAGATCATAGATGTTCATCTCACGCTCTGTAGCTTCCTGCAGCCAGGAACCCGGAAGAAGGTTGTTCCTGAACCATGTGAGGATAGCACCTGAAGAGGTCTGTCCACCTTCAAGAAGGCTGGTTCCTTCATACATACAGTTAGGATAGGTACCATTGACACCATCTTCATGGAAATCTGTCTCGGAAAGACCCAGCAGACAGCTGGAAGTTCCGCCGATCAGAGTCATGCCGTTTGGATTCACGCCGCCGACACCAAACATGCATGCGTTACAGTCTGCAGTACCTTCTACAACGATGGTCTTCTCGCTTAAACCAAACTCCTTGGATGCCTCAGGGGTGACCGGTCCGATCACAGCGCCTACAGGAAGGATGTCTGCAGGAACCTTATCCAGGAAATCAGCGATGCCTACTGCCTCAAGGAGATCCTTGGGATATCCGCCATTCCTGTCATCATAGTTCCAGCGGAAAGCAGCGATTGACTTGCAAACA
>CADBNQ010000087.1 GCA_902796045.1 uncultured Lachnospiraceae bacterium
AGTATGAGATGTGTTATACCAATATCCTGCAGATGCTCGACCTGAGCCAGATCGGAATCCGTTCAGCAGACAGGCGGGAGGAGGCCCCCATCGTTATAGGAGGAGGTCCCTGCACTTACAACCCCGAGCCTCTGGCAGAGTTTTTTGATATCTTTTATATCGGAGAGGGGGAGACCATCTACTATGAGCTGATGGACCTCTATGCAGAACACAAGCGGAAGGGCGGCAGCAGAAGGGACTTCCTGCGCAAGGCTGCCGGTCTCCCCGGCCTCTATGTTCCCTCTCTTTATAAGACGACCTACCATGAAGACGGCACCATTGCCACTTTTGAGCCTCTTGAGCCCGGGCTTCCCCGAAGGATACTCAAGCAGGTACAGATGGACTTAAGCGATACCTTCTATCCGGAAAAGCCCATCGCCCCCTACATCAAGGTGACCCAGGACAGGTGCGTCCTGGAAGTCCAGAGAGGCTGCATCAGAGGCTGCCGTTTCTGCCAGGCAGGCATGATCTACAGGCCGGTCAGAGAGAGAAGCCTGACCATGCTGCAGCATGCAGCCGATCAGATGCTGGCATCCACCGGCAATGACGAGGTGTCCCTGAGTTCTTTAAGCTCCAGTGATTTCTCAGGTCTGCCTGACATGTGCCACTATCTGATCGACAATTACCGTGATAAAAACATCAATATTTCCCTGCCTTCCCTCCGCATAGACGCCTTCTCCCTGGATGTCATGAGCAAGGTGCAGGATGTCAGAAAGAGCAGCCTGACCTTCGCGCCTGAAGCAGGGACCCAGCGGATGAGGAATGTGATCAACAAGGGACTGACCGAGGAGACTATCCGGTCAGGCGCCATAAAAGCCTTTATGGGCGGCTGGAATAAGGTCAAGCTCTATTTTATGATGGGGCTGCCGACGGAGACGGAAGAGGACATGACGGGGATTGCCCGGCTCTGTGAGAATATTGCCATGGATTATTACCAGCTTGATTCACAGTACCGCCACGGAAGAGTCAGCGTGTCAGCCAGCTGTTCCTTCTTTGTCCCCAAGCCCTTTACACCCTTCCAGTGGGCTTCCATGTGTGAAAAGGAAGAGTACAGCCGCAGGGCTCATCTGGTCAATGACTGCTTCAAACAGCAGCATAACAGGCGTAGTCTTTCCTTTAAATATCATGACGCAAGCACCACAGTCATTGAAGGGATCCTCGCCAGAGGAGACCGCCGCCTTGGCAGCGTGATCTACGATGTCTACCGGAAAGGAGGCATCTATGACGCGTGGACTGAGTACTTTGATTATGACAGGTGGATGGAAGCCATGGAAGAGAACGGGCTTGATTACCATTTCTATACCACCAGGCCGCGCTCTCCCGAAGAAATCTTCCCATGGGATTTTATCGATATCGGGGTGACGAAGGATTTTCTTCTGAGAGAATGGAACAGGGCCCAGGAGGAACAGGTCACGCCTAACTGCCGTGAGAAATGCTCGGGCTGCGGAGCTGCAAGGTTTGGAGGAGGTGTCTGCTTTGAAGGCAAGAATCAAATGGACTAAGACCGGTGTACTCAGATTTATCGGCCACCTCGATGTACAGAGGTATTTTCACAAAGCCATCATGCGGGCCGGACTTCCTGTCACCTTCACAAAGGGAATGAGTCCTCATCAGATGATGAGCTTTGCCGCCCCCCTCGGGCTGGGCATGACCAGTGAAGGAGAGTACGTGGATGTGAATTTTGACTGGTCCTATCCCGGACGCGAGATGCTCGACCGCCTGAACGCGGTCATGAATGAAGGCATATCCGTCACCCAGTTCAGGCAGGTTGATGACAAAGAAAAAAACTGTATGTCAGTGACCAGGGCTGCGGATTATCTTGTAAGCTTCGCCAAAGGATCTTACTATACGGAAGCTTTTACTAAGAGGACCGAACCCTTCTATTTTCAGGAGACCATCCCGATCCTGAAGAAGACAAAGCGCAGTGAGAAGGAAGTAGATATCTCACCTATGATCCTGTCGATCAGCGGAAGGGAAGAGAGCATCTTCATGAAATTGATGACAGGGAGCACAGAAAACTTAAAACCACAGCTGGTCATGGAGGCCTTCTGCCATTACCTGGGCTATGATTACAACCCCTTCGGCTTCCGCTATCACCGGCTGGAAACCTATCTGGAGAAAGACGGACAGCTGCTGCCCCTTGGAGATGTAGGCAGAGAAGTGCCTGAAATGATCCCCCCGCAAACATAAGAGCTTCAGACAATTACGATTGATTTTAAATATGAGTCAGGAAAGATACAAGTATATCATTACCAGAAGACAAGAGAATATCTATTACGGCTATTTCCGGGAAGATATGCCCCTG
>CADBNQ010000088.1 GCA_902796045.1 uncultured Lachnospiraceae bacterium
GACCGTCAAGACCGGCTTTTTCACAACATTTGTCGCATCGAGCAGGCCGCCCATCCCCGCCTCAAGAAGGACATAGTCGGTTCTGGCCTCCTTAAAAAGGAGGAAGGCCAGGGCTGTCTCTGCCTCAAAGAGGGAGGGCGTCTCTCTGCCCTTTCGCTCCAATTCCCGGACCGCAGCTTCAATCTCCTCCCAGAAGATGTTGATCTTCCCGGGATCTGCGACGGCACCATTGATCTGAAACTGTTCTCCCTGAACAAAGACTGCCGGGGAGGTGTAGGTGCCCACCCTATATCCTGCCTCCTGGAGGATAGAGGAGAGAAAGGCGATGACCGATCCTTTCCCGTTTGTCCCGGCTGCATGGATGACTGACAGGTCTTTTTCAGGATGCCCCAGCTGATCCAGGAGCTGCCGCATGGCGGAAAGCCCCGGAACGATCCCCTTTTTTTCAAGCTTTCTGATAAAATCCTTCTCTTTCACTGCAACCCCCGGATCTATACTTCAAAGATCAGGTCTCCATAGCTGGGAATCGGCCAGTCTTCCTTGGCAACCAGCATCTCAAGTCTGTCCGCCGGATCACGGAGCGCCTGCATGGCCTCACAGACAACATCATGATAATAGCGCGCCTGCTTCTCCCCTTCATCTAACGTCTCGGCATCCATAGTCTTCTTCTCCAGGTCCCTCAGGGTCGTGTACATGGTCTTTAAGTTCTCAGAGATGGCTTTCATCAAAGACTCCTGAACAGACGTGTCGATAGCCGGAGCTGCCTGGTGAATTGTATTGATGGAATCAGCCAGGCTTGTCTGGTACTTGATCGTGGAGGGGATGATCTGCTTCTTGGCCATATCGATCATGGCAAGGGCTTCTATGTGAATCGTCTTTGAATAGTTCTCATACATGATCTCCGCCCTGGAGGCAAGCTCAGCCTCAGTCAGGACATGATGCTTTTCAAACAGGCGGACAGATTTCTCGCTTGTCAGAGCAGGGATCGCGTCAACCATACAGGTGATATTGGGCAGACCTCTTCTTTCTGCCTCATCGATCCACTCTTCCGAGTAGCCGTCTCCGCCGAAAATAATACGCTGGTGGGCCCGCATGGTCTCCTTGATCAGCTTATGACAGGTGACACCGAACTCTCCTCTTTGCGCAGCCTCTTCCAGCTGGTCGGCCATATCGGACAGAACGTCCGCTACAATCGTATTCAGCACGGTGTTGGGGTCAGCCAGTGACTGGGTTGATCCGACCATGCGGAATTCAAACTTGTTGCCGGTAAAGGCAAAGGGGGATGTTCTGTTTCTGTCTGTCGCATCCTTACGGAAATGGGGCAGAGACTGTACTCCGGACACATACTCTTCTCCCTTCAGCGACCTGGTTGCCTCCCCATCCTCTTCAAGCTGAGCGATCACATCATCAAGCTGCTCACCCAGGAACATGGAGATGATGGCCGGCGGAGCCTCGTTCGATCCCAGCCGGTGATCATTGCCTGGTGTAGAAGCCGAGACTCTCAGCAGGTCGGCATAATCATCCACAGCCCGCATCATGGCAGCGATCAAAAGAAGAAACTGTATGTTCAGGTGCGGTGCCTTGCCAGGGTCCAGAAGGTTCCGGCCATCATCTGTGCTGAGAGACCAGTTATTATGCTTGCCCGACCCGTTGATACCGGCAAAAGGCTTCTCGTGCAGCAGACATTTCATGTCATGCTCCTCTGCCACCCGCTGGGCTGTCTCCATCACCAGCTGATTATGGTCGGTGGCGATATTGTTCTGGTCATAGAGGGGGGCGATCTCATGCTGGGCAGGAGCCACCTCGTTATGCTGGGTCCTGGCTGCGATCCCCAGCTTCCACAATTCTTTATTGAAATCATCCATGAATCCCATGATCCGGTCCGGAATGGCACCAAAATAATGGTCATCCATCTCCTGACCTTTTGGAGGCATGGCTCCGAAAAGGGTCCGGCCGGTAAAGATCAGGTCTTTTCTCTTGAGGAAGAGGTCCTTATCTACCAGGAAATATTCCTGCTCCGCACCCACACATACTGTGACATGCTTAGCCACTGTGTCTCCAAACAGGCGGAGGATCCGCATGGCCTGGACATCCAGGGCCTGCATGGACCGCAGCAGAGGCGTCTTCTTATCCATGGCCTCCCCCTTATAGGAACAGAAGGCAGTAGGAATACACAGGATCGTGGAATGAGGTGTTTCCTTTATAAATGCCGGGGAAGTACAATCCCAGGCAGTATATCCCCTGGCCTCAAAGGTAGCCCGAAGGCCGCCGGAAGGGAAGGAAGAAGCATCGGCCTCCCCCTTGATCAGCTCTTTTCCTGAAAAGCGCAGCAGGGTTGTTCCGTCTTTCTGCGGATCGATAAAAGCATCATGTTTCTCAGCTGTTATCCCTGTCAGGGGCTGGAACCAGTGAGTAAAATGTGTGGCGCCCTTCTCAAGAGCCCATTCCTTCATCTCGTGGGCTACGATATCGGCCACCTCCGGATCCAGGTCAGCACCTGTCTCAATGGCTTTTTTCATCTCTTTATAAGCAGATTTCGGGAGTCTCTGCTTCATCACAGCATCATTATAAACATTCTCACCAAATATCTTTCTGACATCTGTCTTCATCATCATTGTCATTCCTTTCCGGGCTGTTCCAGTATCAGGCCGCATGGCCTGGGGTTAATCTCCTATACGAAGATAAAAGCGCACACTATGAGGGATGCGGCTTTCCTTAGGCCGCACCGACCTGTGTACGCTTTTCATGCAGACATCAGACAGATGTCCGGTCCACTTTGATCAATATGCTAATTTCTCCTCAAAATAAGCCTGAAGATCTTCAATCTTCACACGCTCCTGTTCCATGGTGTCACGGTCTCTTACTGTCACTGCGCCATCCTCCACGGAGTCAAAATCATAAGTGACGCAGAAAGGTGTGCCGATCTCATCCTGGCGGCGGTAACGCTTGCCGATATTTCCCCTGTCATCGTATTCACAGTTCCAGGTCCTGCAAAGATCCTGATAGATCTTCTCTGCGCCCTCGCTAAGCTTCTTGGAAAGCGGAAGAACGCCGATCTTCACCGGTGCCAGGGCAGGATGGAAGTGGAGGACAGTCCTTACGTCCCCTTCCTTGATCTCCTCTTCATCATAGGCTGCACAGAGGAAGGCAAGGGTTACCCTGTCAGCGCCCAGAGATGGCTCAATGACATACGGAATATATTTTCTCTTCTCCTCATCATCAAAATAGGACATATCTACCTTGGATACTTCCTGATGCTGGGTCAGGTCAAAGTCCGTACGGTCTGCGATGCCCCACAGTTCACCCCAGCCAAAGGGGAAGAGGAACTCGATATCAGAAGTAGCCTTTGAATAATGGGAAAGCTCTTCCTTCTCATGGTCGCGGATCCGCATCTCCTCATCTTTCAGTCCCAGGGTCTTTAACCAGTTCACACAGTAATCCTTCCAGTAGGCAAACCACTCAAGGTCTGTGTCAGGCTTGCAGAAGAACTCCAGCTCCATCTGTTCAAACTCTCTGGTACGGAAGGTAAAGTTGCCAGGTGTGATCTCATTGCGGAAGGATTTTCCGATCTGACCGATCCCGAAGGGGATCTTCTTGCGTGAAGTACGGGCGACATTCTTAAAATTCACAAAGATGCCCTGGGCTGTCTCAGGACGCAGATATACCGTACTCTTGGCATCCTCGGTCACGCCCTGGAAAGTCTTGAACATCAGATTGAACTGACGGATGTCCGTAAAGTTATGCTTGCCGCAGCTTGGGCATGGAACCTGGTGTTCTTCGATGAAATCCTTCATCTGCTCCTGGGACCAGCCGTCGATGGATCCGGTCAGGGCGATATCGTGATCTTTTGCGAAATCCTCGATCAGCTTATCTGCGCGGAATCTCTCCTTGCACTCCTTACAATCCATCAGAGGATCAGAAAAACTGCCCAGATGGCCGGAAGCAACCCATGTCTGAGGGTTCATCAGGATCGCGCAATCCACTCCGACATTGTAGGGAGACTCCTGGATGAACTTCTTCCACCAGGCACGTTTCACATTGTTCTTAAGCTCCACTCCCAGATTACCGTAATCCCAGGTGTTGGCAAGGCCTCCGTAGATCTCTGATCCCTGGTATACAAATCCTCTTGCCTTTGCCAGAGCGATGATTTTGTCCATTGTTTTTTCCATGATGCTTACCTCATATTTTTATAATACTATTCAACAAAAACTGTTATCTATTCTACATGGTTACAGAATACTTTTCAAGAAAAACTTTTTTATAAGCCCCTTCACAGCTGATCAAGCATCTCCTCGGACCGGAATCTGTGACTGACATGGATCCTCATAAAGTTTTTAATGATCCAGGAGAACTCAGCAAATACATCATCTGCCAGTCTGAATGAATAGAGCCTGGACAGGGGGGCTGCACTGACATACTGCAGGGCATACAGGAGGGCAGGCGACAGCCTGGTTTCACCGTACTTTCCGTCCCGCTTCCCGCGGCAGTCAGCACACAGGACCCCGCCTTCCCGGATGGACAGCCAGGAAAAGTCTTCCTCCTTTCCGCAGGAGATGCAGTGAAAGGTCTCCAGACCTGTCCCGTAATACTGGAGGATCCTGTACTCATAGATCCTCCGGATCAGAGGCAGGGGGACCTGTCCTTTCTCCATGGTCTTAAAGGTGACATATAGAAGGTTCAGAGTGTTTCTTTCATCCATCCCTTCCACGGTAAAATACTCCGCCAGATCAGAAAAATAGGTACTGTAGCAGATCATGTCCAGATCTGTCTTCAGGCCTGGAAAGTAGTCTTTTGCCTCCGCCGAGTTCAGATAGCTGGCATTTCTTCCCTCCGTGATCATGCACTCACAGCTGATCAGGGGCTGGGTAACGCCGAAAAGGGCATGATTCGGTTTTCTGCTTCCTCTGGCAAACACCTGGATCTTACCCCGTTCTCTGGTAAGGATCGTCAGTCTCCTGTCATTTTCACCCAGAGATAAGACCGACAATATAATGCCGGTCACTCTCACCTGATCTCTCATGATCACAAATCCCGTTTATCAAATCCATAGTTTTTGAGCAGCAGATCGCTGTCCCGCCAGTCTTTTCTGACCTTCACCCACAGCTTGAGGTTGACTTTGGTATCGAGGAGGTTCTCAATCTCTGTCCTGGCCTGGCTGCCGATCTGCTTCAGCATGGCCCCGTTTTTCCCGATGATGATCCCTTTGTGGGATTCTCTCTCACAGATGATGGTTGCATCGATATCCATGATCTTCTGCTTTTTTCTTTCCTTCATCCTGTCGATCACCACGGCAATCCCATGGGGAATCTCCTGACTCAGACTGCGCAGGGCTTTCTCTCTGATCAGTTCCGCTGCGATCTGTCTCTCGGGCTGGTCTGTCACCATATCCTCATCATAATACATGGGACCTTCCTGCATATAGCGGAAAATAGTCGCGACAAGATCGTCCGTATTCTTTCCGTTCAGAGCACTGACCGGGATAATCTCTGCAAAATCCACCTGGTCTTTATAGGCTGTGATTGCCTTAAGGACCTCCTCGTCTGATGCCTTGTCGATCTTGTTGATCACCAGAAAGACAGGAGTCCTGACCTTCTGAAGCTTCTCGATGATATAACGTTCTCCTGCTCCGATATAAGTGACAGGCTCCACAAGCCAGAGAATGAGATCCACCTCATTCAGCGTCCTCTCGGCTGCCATCAGCATGTAGCTGCCCAGCTTGTTTTTGGCCTTGTTGATCCCCGGGGTATCCAGGAAGACCAGCTGTCCTTCCTCGCAGGTATATACTGTCTGGATACGGTTCCTGGTGGTCTGGGCCTTGTTGGATGTGATGGCGATCTTCTGCCCGATCAGCTGGTTCATCAGTGTTGATTTCCCGACATTGGGCCGGCCAATGATAGTGATGAAGCCTGATTTAAAGATCTTATTCATAGAGGGTCAACCTCATTATTTCTGGATGTCAGGTTCCTGACACAGTCAAACAATTCCTGGTTCTCCGAGATCCTGGCATCGCTTCCGATGGCACAGATCGTCTCCTGAGACAGCATATGGTCAATATAGGGGGCAAGGCCTCTGATGGTTTCCTGATCGGCCTTCAGAACCTGCTCTCTCTCCCGCATCATCATTTCTTCAGTCAGGCCGCACTGCCAGGCTGTAAAGGATCGGTCACCCAGGGCAACCGGCTCAAGCGGCAGGTCCATGGAGCTGATCGTCCCGATGATATATTTTGTCATATCGCGGTCATCTGCCTCAAAGCCGCGGACATAGTCGGCTGCCTTCTTATAGACATCCATGGTCTCGGACAGCTTGGGATCTCTGTAGGATGTAAAAAATCCATAGCCGTTCCTGGAGAAGCTGCACATGCAGCCGTAGGCACCGCCGCTGACCCGGACATTGGTCCAGAGATAATCGTAGGACAGTATGGTCTTTAACACGCGCAGAGCTCCGGTATATGGGGTATCCGGTCCCTCAAACCTGCCGCCTGTAGCAACATACTGCACCTTGCCGGCTGTCTTGAAGCCTTCATTGAGCTTCCCGGGTCTGATGGCAGGGACAGATCTGACAACGGGGGCATCATACAGCATGCCGGCCAGGCGTCCGAGCTCCCTGTCTAATAATCTTTCAAAATCAAATCGTCCCGTGAGTCCTGCTGTCAGATTCTCCTTCCGGAAGATACAGCTGGCAGTCCTGTGCAGCTGCGCAA
>CADBNQ010000089.1 GCA_902796045.1 uncultured Lachnospiraceae bacterium
ACTTTCGTCATATCCTGGCCCGTTAAACACGAGATCGAAAGAGTTGCTGTAAACCTCTTTACCGTTCAGTGTTCCTTCCACATCAAATACGAAGGTGGCCGGACCATTCCCATTTGTCTCCTCATAAGAATTCAGTGTCTTTACAATCTTTATAGAAGCCCTGGCATACTCTCTCTCAGCCTTCAGATTCAGTTGGTTCAGAGTAATCTCTCTGCTGTTTGTCCAATCACCTGAGTTAGCTGTATTGATGTTACCGTCCTGATCTTCCGGTTTGGTGGGAAGTACTACCAGCTGCGGCTGGAAGGTATAAACATAGTGATCGGACTTTGCCTTGGTTGTCACAGGATCGGTCGTACAATAGTCACTGGGATTCAGCATGCCATTTCCTCTGGCAATGACCAGGTAGACACCGCTTTCCAAGTCTGAGCCATCATCTGTCTTCGTAATCTCCGCGCCCTGTTCACCACGCTTTAGATCTTTTCCTGTCACAATCCGAGTCTGCGCCTCGCCGCCGTCAATCCCCAGAGCAGTCTTTGCCGCAATCTGGCAGAGCTCTTTCCACTCATCATTATTGATGTCCGGATTGTTCATGCTGGGCTTACCCCTATCATCGCTGAAGAGGTTGGCATAAGCGTCCATAGGAACATACTCGATGGTATCATAGCCCTTCATCTGCTGAACGCCGGCGACTTTATAAAGGTCGATTACCACATTCGCCTTGTTAAAATCGTCATCAAATTCGTTTCCGATTGACACCTTCAGCGTAGACGGCCCCAGCTGGTCAGCCACAGATGCCAACCCTGCTGCTGAGGGCAGGATGAGCATCACCATCGCCAGTGAAAGTACCGCAAGAGCCTTTATGCTCCGGCGTCTTTTTTTATGTTTCATGATGTTTCTCATTTCTCTCCTCCTTATCCCTCAGATTCTTTATATGTCCTGGTCTCCGTCCGGTCCTTCCTCATCCGGACTGGTGAGGGAGAAGCCGGTATCTTCCTGTTCTGTCAGACTGTCATGCTCTTGCTGGGCAAACAGCCTCGTTTCTCTTCTTCTGGTTCTCTGGTCATAGGTCTTCTGTCTTGCTATGCTTCTGACCAGCAGTTCCCGTTCAGCCCTTCGCATACTGCCGGGGCCTCTTGTAAGCAGGAGGATCAGCAGCAGAAGAAGAACTGGTGCAGCTACCAGAGGCGCTACGATCATAGGAGCGAACTGCATGGCGTCGGCAGTGACTCTGATATCCCCGACTTCATTGGCCACCCTGTGTCCTCTGACCAGCATACGGTGGGTGTTGACACCGTAGGGGGTACAGGTGATGAGGGTGACATAATCCTGGTCCTTATCGATCTCCAGATCCTGCATCTCCGATGGAAGGACGATGTGTATCTGGTCTACCTCGTAGGTCATGGTCCTGTCAAGGACCTGGATCACAAAGCGGTCTCCCGCCTCCAGCTGGTCGATATCCGAGAAAAGCTTGGCCGATGGCAGACCCCTGTGTCCTGACAGGACCGCGTGTGTGCCTTTGCCGCCGATCGGCAGGGATGACCCCTCGATATGGCCGATGGCGATCTGGAGGACGGCTTCGTTGGTCCCGTGATAGATGGGAAGACTGACATCGATCTTGGCGATATCTATATATCCCATGATCCCGGTTCCGGTGACATCCAGAGTGCGGTTATACACCGCCTTCTCCTCCTCGGTCATCATGAAGCGGCTGCCTTTTCCTATCAGGGTGGCATTATACTCTTCCGCCTCTTTCCAGAATGCGTCGATCTGCTTCTGGTCCATCTCAGCTACTTTCTCAACGTAGCCCGCGATCGCTCTGGACTGATGGAAGGAGTTCCACCAGTCGGAAAAAGTGGGGTAGGCAAGGATACCGACACCGATCAGAAGGATCAGAACCAGCACCAGGTTGGTGATGCTGAACCTCTTCTGCTTCCTCTGTCTGCGGCCGGCCCGGCCTGTGCCTCTCTCTTCTCTATGCGGTTTCTTTCTGATTCGTGTTTGATCCTCTTGTGCCAAATTACCCATAGAATATTACTCTCTCCAGACACCTTTAGCCGCCGGCGGCACCGACAGCTGGTAAAAAATGTCTAAGTTGTCATAGTTTTGACAATTATTCCATGATATATGAGCATTATATCATGCCAATCGTCTAAACAAGCGTCAAAAAACATATGGTCTTCATGTAATTTTTTCCGCTTGCCTCAGTTTCCTTTTGACGCCTTCCTACTCTGATTCCCAAGTAGCTTCCTTCTCTTCTTCGTCCTGGATCTCAACATTGTCAAGGGCGCTCTCTATCAGCTTGATCATCTCAAACATGGAACGGAACTGTACAGTCTTATCTTCCTCCATCCATGTGATCCTTCCCTGCCAGCTGCTGTTCTGCCTGTGCTGCACACGGATGATAAATGATCCCAGATCACCATGCCTGCTTAATAATTCTTCGTCTGTCATAATCTTCTTTAACTCCTGATCTTTTTGATATGTGTCGTCTGTTTCTCCAAAAGTACGGCTGCTCGTTGAAGAATATGGAAAGTTTAAGGTATTGAAAAACTGTTCCATGGAAAATACCATATCTTCTATTGACTCCAGCTTAACAGCCTCCTTGCTGTAACCATGATAAAAACGCCCCTTAAACTGGTGGCCCTGCCTCTCATTAATGCACAGCACGACCCCGTTGGGGGTACCGATATACCACTGCTTCCTGCTTCCCTTCATAGTGATACCTCACTGTCTGGGCCTGTAGAGCACGGAGTTGACGTGGTATTCTATCCCTGTTCTCTGGCGGCCTTTGATAAACTTATAATTAATACGTTTCTGGATAATTGTACAGTTTTCGTAGTTGGTGTTGACCAGCAGGACAAGAAATTGTCCTTTGCTGAATCTGGTCATGGAGTCACTGCGGCGGATGGAAGTCCTGATGCAGTCAGCAAGCCTCTCCGAAAGCTCTACAAGTGCTTCTGATTCCGGCATGGGATTCCCCTTGCTGTTGACCACGGTGCACAGCATGAGGAATACGGACTGGCCGCCTCTCTCAAGGAGCCTGGAGGTCATCCTGTATATCCCCTGGAATACCGGATAGGATACTTCATAGCCTCCTGTCAGATCTCCTTCCTCATTGAGTCTCTTCTGAATGTCATCCAGAAGCGCATAGCCATGCTCCATCCTGTCGCCCAGTTCATTGAGAAGCTCCATCAGGCGGGGAGAGGGTCTGAGACCTTCCTCATCAAAATACAGTTCCACGGTGTCCTCGTAGAGCTTGCGGGCGTCATCATACCTTCCCATGGATACAAGGGCTTCCATGGTAATAGTCTCCCAGTTGGAGAGGGGGTGGATCCCTGCGGCATAGATGCCCAGTTCTTCCATCTGCAGATAGTCATGAGACTCTCTCAGGAGTTCTGCTGCCTTTTCTACACAGTCAAAGAACATGATCCTGTATCTTCTGGCCTCTCTGGCAGCCCACACCACGCCGGCCAGGTTGCTCAGGAACTCACCTGTGTATGCATGGCAGGCCTGTATGTAAAGCTCCTGCCTGACCAGGGAATCATCCTCTTCCTCAGCCGCTTCGTAGAGACGCTCGAACTCAGTGGCATCTTCCACCACCGGTATCTCCTTATTCCAGAAGTAGACATCTCTCTCTCTTTCAATATAGTTCACATCGGGAAGACCCGCTGCCTTGAGACGCTTCTTCGCGTTATAGATGACACTTCTGGTAGCATGGTGCACATTGTTCAGTTCTCTGTCTCCGAAAAGGACCCTCTCGATCTGGTCTCTGCTGATTCCCGCTTCTCTGTAGTGGAGAATCATCTGCATCAGCCAGACAAACTGTGACTCACTTGTCTTAGATGCGCCTGTAATTGTTACGCCCTTATAGGTCATGGAGAATCTTCCGAACATCCTGACATATAATGTGTCGTCACACGGTTTACTTTCCATATCTCTCTCTTCTTTCTTTCAGGGCCGGACAGTTCCGGCTCCCGGATGCTAATCTTCTGCGGTTTAAATCATTCATCGTCTTCCTCAGCATCTTCATCCTGTCTTCGTGCAAGAGTGCCTGCAAGGATATTGAGAAGGGCTCCGCAGGCTGCAAAACACAAAACGGATATCTTACCGATCGATGTGGTAAAGATCATCATGATCTGGCCTATATAGGGGAAATGCCGGATCACCCTTCCCACATACTGATCGTAATCGACTTCTGTGAGGTCTTCTCCTTCATTGGCATCGCCCTTGGTGTTAAAATAACCCTCAACAGTCTGGTTCTTTGTGACACGGTGGACGACCAGGGAGTCCCCACTCTGGAAGGCAATGATATCCTTCTCGGCAATATCCTCGGGAGGAATCTTCGTGTCGATATAGACAACACTGCCCACCGGGATCTCCGGCTCCATGCTCCCGCTCACGATGTGGTAGACATCAAAGCCACGGAACTGTGGGATGACGACGGACGCGGTGACTGCGATGACCAGCAACAGGATACATGTCCCCAGCAGTCTCAGCAGCACAATCAGCAGTACGCGTCCTGCTTTTTTCTTTTTCATATTTCCTTCCTTCTAATGAACCAGGCCAAAACGATTGAGCGGCCACACCCTGAGGACCAGCTTGCCGACCATATCCTCTTCAGTCACGCAGCCCACTGCTTCGCTTCTGGAATCCGAGGAGGTGCTCCTGTCATCGCTCAACACAAAGATCCTGTTCTCAGGCACCTTGCAGGGGAGCTTGACATTGCACTCACCCAGCATCTTCTCCTTCACATAGGGTTCATCCAGAGCCGAGCCATTCACAGTGACATTACCTGATTTATCGATATCGATGGTGTCTCCCTGTTCACCGATCACCCTCTTGGTCAGAATCTTATTGCTGCAGTAAAAGGCAACGACATTGCCCCTCTTCATGCCTCCCCTGCTGCACAGCACGATGTCACCCGCCTGAAGGGAAGGGTTCATAGAGGTGCCGTAGACCTGCAATACAGGCATCCAGAGCGAGGCGATGAGCACCGCGATCCCGAAAACTGTGATCACGGTAAATATTGTTGAGCGGAGAGAGGCCGCAAACCTTCTGCGGTATGTCTCCTTCTGGTACTCTTCTTCCAGGGCATCAAGGTCCACCTTGGGGACCGTGGACGCCGCTGCCAGAGAAGAAAGGTCTTTGTTGTCAATACTGTCCATACGATCAGTCTCCCATTAT
>CADBNQ010000090.1 GCA_902796045.1 uncultured Lachnospiraceae bacterium
GACCAGTGCGCTGGAAGCGGCTAAGAGAAAGATTGACCAGGTCCAGACCAGGGCGCAGAAAGAGGCGGCATCCGCTTTGGAGACTGCGAAAGCCAATGCACGGACGCAGCTTGATGAAATCAATACTGACAACTATAGCCCAACTAACAAAGCAGCTGTGGAAAGCCTGATAGCAAACGCCAAGGCAGCTGTCAATGCAGCTGTAAATGTTGATGCAGTTAACAAAGTGGTCGCCAAGTGCAGGAGCGACATCGATGCAATTCCCACAAAAGATCAGGAGGAGCAGGTGGATTCGCTCGATGCGGCTAAAGCTGAGGGAGTCAATTACTTGCGCCAGTGGGTCGCAGAACATATGAATCCCGACGATTACCGGACGGCAGAGAAGAGTCAGATCAGAGAGTTTCTCAATGCCGGCATTCAGCTAATCAATAATGCAGATAGTACGGCAGAGATTGATTATCTAAAAGGCTTTGTCACTGATGTATTTAAGAGTAGCGGCCTCAAGACGGACCTCGAGTACACGAAGGAGGAAGCGGTCGATGAGCTGAAGAACTATCTGAATACAGATGACTACAGTGGTGAGGATCTGACAACTCTTGAAACGGCTATAGAAAACGGAAGCAGGGCCATTAACGAGGCATCCACAAAAGAGGCAGTGGCGGAGAAACTCTCAGCGGCCAAGTCTGTCATCGATGGTCTGGCGCTCAAGACCAACGTGGAGAAAGGGGAGCAGAAGCGCAGCGATGATGCTGCTGCCCTGGCAAAAGCCAAGAAGGCCGCCGGGGATGAGCTGCTTGCCTACAAGAATCCGGAAGACTACCGTGAGGCAGAGAAGACGAAGCTTAATGAGACACTCGCCTATCTGGCAGACAGGATCAACTCTGCCGGTTCTGTGAAAGAGGTAGAAGATGAACTGGCCGCAGCGAAGGCATCCATCGATGCCTTAGGTCTTAAGACGGATGCAGAGCTTACCGCCCAGGAGAAGGCTGCCCAAGAGGAAGCCCGGAAAGCCAAGGCAAAAGAAGAGGCCGAGGCGGCAGCCAGACAGCTGGAAGCAGATAAAGGGCAGGCTGTGGACGAGCTGAATAAGATGGTGGATAAGTCTCTCTACCGGACTGAGGAACAGAACCAGATTCAGACGATTCTGGATACGGCAGCTGACAAGATTGCCAAAGCTTCCACATCCGCAGAGGTGAAAGCGGCCCTGGAAGAGGCCAGGACGGCAATCAGCGCTCTGAAAACCAACGCCCAGCGGACTGAGGAAGAGAAAGGGCAGGGTACTGATCCCAATGCCATCAGGGACGGTCTGACCCTGATTTCCGGAGGGAACACGGTCCAGGTGGTTTCTGCCGCCGGAAAGACCGTCATCATCACAAAGACTCCTAACAAGAAGTCAGTGACGATACCGGCCACTGTGAATGTGAAAGGCATCAATTGCAAGGTTGTCGGCATCAAGTCCGGTACCTTCAGGAAGACAAAGATCAGGACCATCACCATCAAGTCAAAGACCTTGATTAAGAAGAGAGTCAAAGGATGCCTGAAGGGCTCCAAAGTCAAGAAGATCAAGGTAAAGGTCGGCAAGAAGAAGGTGAACAAGAAGTTCGTGAAGAAATATAAGAAGTTCTTCACTAAGAAGAATGCCTGCAGAAAAGTGAAGGTGAAGTAGTAACTATTGTAACAGTGCAGGTCGGGCTTTTGTCCGGCTTTCGCTGTCAATTTATATGATTGGAAATACTTCTTTCCTATGATAAAAAAGAATGGAACACAGCAGAACCGCAAGGGTGATTCCGGTTTAAAGAGCAGAGATTGATTCAGATTGGAGGGATTGGGATGATTGATATCAGAAATATAGTGACCATGCTGGCCATCCTGCTGATCGTAATCGATGTGATCTTTGCAGTGCTCGCCTACCGGAAGCATGTGCGGGAGGGAAGATACCTCTGCCAGGCCTCTATTCTGGCTGCGGTCGTCACATTCTCTTATCTGATCAGTATCCTTGAAACGGATTATTTCAGGGCCTCTGTCATGTCCAGCATTTACTTTATTGCCATTGACTGGCTTCTGCTCATCATGATCAAGCTGGTGATAGCAATCACGACCCAGGGCCGGGTCTGGAGAAGGCGGGGGCTGATGTACCTGCTGGATGCCTATGCAGTATTTGACACCGTCGTTCTATTGATCAATCCTTTTAAGGAGATTGCCGTACACTACCTGAAGAGGGAGAGCCTTGTTGCCAGCTATTATTATCAGATGAAACCCCTTTACTATGCCCATCTGGCATTTACCTACCTGCTTGTCATCGGCGTTCTGGGAATTCTTTTCCACAAGCTTGTGAAGACGCCCAGACAGTACCGGAACCAGTACCGCTTTATCGCTGATATTATCATCCTGATCGTGATCATGAACGCCCTCTTCCTGATTCCTCAGATCAGGCAGATGTACAGTTTCCTTGATATATCCATCGTGTGTTACAGCATAGGACTGCTGGCCATATACTGGAGCAGCTTTGAGTACCGGAACCATTATCTTCAGCAGAACCTGTCGACCCTGGTGCTGGACAACATGAACCAGGGTGTGATGCTTTTTGATTATGATGGCTTTCTGATCATGAAGAATGAGAAGGCAGGGGAGATGATTCCCTTCATGCGTTTTCATGATGTGATGCGGGGCAGCCTGCACGTACGTGATTTTGTGAGGATGGTGGGGATTACCGCCGAGCAGCATGATACAGGGAGACATTATTCGATCCAGCTCTTTGCAGATGCCGGTGTCGACAAAAGCCACAGCCGGATCAGGCCGGAGGACTGGACCTTTGTTCCTGACCGGAAAGATCAGAAAAAATGGCATGCCTTTCCCAGAAATAGGGATGAGGAGGAAGGGATTCCTCTCCGATGCGATTATATGCGGCTGGAGGATTCCCGGAAAAAGCGCGTCGGGGAGCTCTTTGTCTTTACCGCAGCCACTGACGAGATCGATATCCTGACAGGATATCACAGCTGGGAGTTTTTCCAGAAATATGTGGGGGAGCATACCGCCAGATTCAGCCATCCCTGTGCGGTGGCCTGTTTTGACATCAATGATCTGGCCCTGTTAAACCGGAAGAGAGGAAAGGAAACTGGGGATGCCCAGATTCGTAACCTGTCTGAGATCATCAGACAGTGCATGCCGGAGGAAAGCTATTATGTCAGGGGATATGACGCCCAGCTGATTGTGATCTCCTATTTTACCGATGAGATGACCATGAGGCAGTGCGGGCGGAATGTTATGGAGTAGTTTGATGGAAGCGTAGAGGCAGGATACAGCTCGTCTGATACAGAAGATGCGGATATCCTGGTCCTGATCAGGGAAGCAGACCGGTCCATGACCTACAAGAAACTGATGGACGGGAATTCAGCGAGGTCACAGACCATGTCCTCACTCATCCGTGCATTGAAGGAAAGTGACAGCGATACGGAAGCGCATGTACAGCGGACTCAGACGATGGGCAGGGAGCTGGGCCGGCGGTTCGGTCTGACGGATCTTGAACAGAGCCAGCTTGCCATGCTCTGCCTGCTCCATGATATCGGCAAGGTAGGGGTTCCCCTGGAGATCCTGAATAAGCCCGGCCGTCTTACGGATGAGGAGTGGGCAGTGCTCAAGACCCATCCGGAGAAGGGCTTTCAGATTGC
>CADBNQ010000091.1 GCA_902796045.1 uncultured Lachnospiraceae bacterium
ATCACACGCTATGCCATGGCCATCCCTCTGATCAGAGAGATTGTCGCAAAGCCAGATTATACAACCAGCTCAGGCCAGGAGATCGAGATCAACAGCACCAACTGGTTTGTCAGGGGAATCGTCCCCTATAAGCGAAGCCGCTACAAGATCATCGGAAGCAAATCCGGCACCACCAATGCAGCCGGACATGTCTTTATCGCAACTGCTGTGGACGATGAAGGACATGAGGTGATCTGCGCCTATTTCGGGAATGTCAGCAAGGAAAGCACCTTCGCCGGCATCCGGAAACTGTTCAATTATACCTTCCGGCAATATGACAGGGGAAAACTGGCCCTGACCGGTAAATGTGATGATGTGAGGGCATCAGAGATGAGACCTCTGTTCGACACTTATTCTTCTCTGCATGTCTATCCCACCGGAGGGGACGGACGTTTTCATCCCGCAGCTCCTGTCAACCGGAGTCAGCTTTCTTCCCTGATCAAGGGGATTGACGGAACAGAGGCTGATCCCTGTCTGGCCCCAATAGCAGATACATTTGCTGATTCCAATAAAAAAGGGACTGTCACAGCCGCAAGGGCTGCCTCCCTGATCCAGGGGATCTATCCTTCCCATATCAGCAGAAAAAAAGTCGCATCCATCCTGAAAGAGTGCTCCGGCACGGAGGGACTTTCCAAAAAGGAGAAGGAGGCTTTCGCCATCTTTGTCAGATCCGGCCTTCTGCCTGATGACAGCTGCAGAAATGCCAGACAGCTTCTGACCAGGAAGCAGGCTCTGATCCTGGCAGACCGCCTTGCCGATTACCAGGTCGGATACGGTGCCCGACGCCTGCTTGGACCGGCTCCACTGATCCTGCCGGGCAAAGAACTGCCCGCTGTCCCGCCCATGCTGTGGAATTCTAAATGGAAGCGATACTATGACAGTCTGGCGGTGCCGGCCGGCTGAAAAAGCATAGGAACAAAGTCCGCGAAAAAGACTTTGCTGCAAAATATAAGGAAGCTGTCCTGCTTTTTTCACAGACAGCTTCCTTTTTTAATCCTGCGGCACTCTATGTAGTATTTTTTATCTTCAGCGTGACCCATGGAAAATGTTTTTCTGGGCAGGGCCCCATCTGCCTTCACAGTAGGGAACAGATCCTCCTTGGCCATGACAGGGAGGATGAAGCCCATGCTTCCATTCCGCCAGGTCAGTGCTTTCAGGTTATCCCTTCCGTGAATATAATCCACCTTGATATCCTCTGTCTCAGAACGATCTCTGATGTATTCATCCAGGAAGTTCTGCAGACTTCCCACCGTCAGCTTGGAAGAAGGCCTGGTGATCACCATGCTCTCCTCCTGCCCCTTTAAAACGACTGTCAGCCTCTGCCTGTCATCATGCGGCGCCTGGTCCCTGTCTTCTCTCACAAGCCCCAGTTTATTCACCATATGATGAAAGAGATCATCCGTGTTGACATTGGTCACAATACGGTGAATAGGCTCAAATTGCAGGGCCGGACTGTGGAGATTGACAATCTCAGCCAGTGCATACCGGGCCGGATGGTCTGAAAGATCTGTATGGGGATGGGCAGCTTTCAGCTGCTCATAGTATTCTTTTGCCGTTGCAAGAGAATGGTTCCCATCGCCCACTGCAAAGACCATAGGGTCATCTGCCGGACTCTCCATGGCCAGTTCCCCCAGCGCTTCCATCACCTGGGCCTGCATCTTCCGGGTGAGAAGCCATCCTCTGATACTTCCTCCCCCCATCATCAGGGGAAAATCATAGATCATCTCCATCTGACCGGTCTGATCAGTGAGCTTCTCGATCACCCTCATGGCCGGATCATCCAGCAGAAGCATGATATGGGGCAGCTCCAGAGAGGCATTCTCCCTCACCCGCAGTCTGGGAGGAATCCTTCCCTCTATCGTCCCTTCCGATGCTCTCACGGGAGACCTGCTCCCCTGATGATAATCATACTGCATCAGGTCTATGGCCCCGATGATGCCGGCCCTGACTCTGCCGCCACTGTCAGTCCTTTCAATATAGATCATGGAATCCCTGTACTCTTTTAAGATCCCTCTCTGCAGGTAGTCTTCCATGGCTGTCCTGACAGCCCGCAGCCTGACAGGCTCCTCGTCCGTCTCCAGATACACTTCGGGAAGAATCAGCCGGAGGGTTGAAGGGGCATCTCCTGCAATCTCCTCCACTTCCTTCCAATAATCTGCCTCACTGGTGAACTGGTCACAGGCAATCACGGACCACTTTGTCATATCTGTTCCATCATCCGGCAGCAGGATATCTGCAGGATAAAATATCTGTTCCATCATACTTCTCCAGGTTTCTTGTCTTGCTGAAATCAAGTGATATAAAGAGACTCTAACTTAAAAGCATCCTTTTGTCAAGATTTCCTTATTATCAGCTTGCCTTTTCATGATTATCTGTTGTACTATGAAGATAAATAACTATGATAAGTATTCAATCGAAGTTGGCTGACACAGCCGGGGAGTAATTTCACAGATGTTAATTCAGAAATGTATAAATCGACCAACTATGATCCGCCTTCTTACCTGCCTCCTCCTGCTTGTTTTTACAGCAGGAGCAGTACCGGAAGTGCCTTTGTCTGCTGCCGGTCAGGGAAATCCTGACCAGGTCCTCACGGATGCGGGTCTCGAGGACATCAGTCCTGAAGTCATGAATGACAAAACAGCAGTCTCAGATGAGCTCATTGTCCTTGTGGACCAGGGGACAAATAACAGCGAGATCCGGGAGATGGCAGAGGATGCAGGTGCGTCCGTAAAGAAGGTCAATACCCTCTGTGACGGAACAAAGATGGCCCGGGTCGTGACAGATAACGACACTGCCAGAGACACCGCGCAGGCTCTGCAGGAGGAGAAAAAGGTCCTCATCGTCCAGCCGAATTATCTTTACAGGCTTAACGATGACGTCCCGAAGAATCTGATCAGTCTGAAGGACAGGCAGTGGCATCTGGGTCCGGCATCCTCAGGAGGGATCGATGCCCTTGCCGCCTGGAACCTGCTTTCCGCCGGCAATAATAACAGGGTTACGGTCGCGGTCATTGACACCGGCGTTCTGCCCGACCACCCTGACCTCGCAGGTCGGATTGACCAGACCAAATGCCGGACTATCAACAAGGGTACAATTTATGAAGACTTCAAAGCCCGGGATAACAGTGATGATGACAATGGCCACGGAACACATGTCTGCGGTATCATCGCCGCGGCCGGGCATGCAGGCTCCATATATTCAGTAACAGGCGAAGTTGCCGCTGAAGGAACAGCGGGTGTGGCCGCTGACAGGGCCAGGATCATCTGTATCGATGCGGAAGATCCTGACACCGAAAGTTTCTCCACCCTTGACGTATGTACTTCCATCAATTACGCCCTCAGCCAGCAGGCCAGAATCATCAACCTGAGTCTTGGCGGACTATACAGGGATCTGGTCATGGAGACCTGTATCCGGGAGGCCTGGGACAAGGGGGCTGTCTGTGTCTGTGCTGCCGGCAATGAGTCGACAGGCCGCTATAGTTCTCCCGGAGATC